>PSRI01000138.1 GCA_003175935.1 Bacteroidota bacterium | reverse complement strand
CTTCAAATCTTCGGGTAGTACTTTATGATGGCACAACTACACCAGCTACTGTTATTGGTGAAGACCCCGACTCAGATTTGGCCATACTCAAGATTTCAGCTTACGATTTTCAGCCTGCTATATTGGGAGATTCTGCAAAATTGGTAATCGGTCAACTGGTAATGGCAATTGGGAACCCGCTTGGATTACAACATACCGTAACAGCCGGAGTAGTTAGCGCCCTTGGAAGAAGTTTACATAGTCAAACCGGCAGACTGATAGATTCCATGATTCAAACAGATGCCGCACTTAACCCGGGCAATTCGGGTGGGCCTTTGATCAATGCAGATGGAGAAGTTGTTGGTGTGAATACTGCAACCATTTCCGGTGCTCAGGGACTCTGTTTCGCAATCAGCATTAATACTGCAAAGGATATTGCCCAGCAATTAATCCGCCACGGAAAAGTTAAGAGAGCTTATTTGGGTTTGATATTGCAGCAAATTGACCTTGTTCCAAAACTCAGACAAATGAATCATCTCAGTAATAAAAGCGCTTTGTTTATTACACAGATTGAAAAAAACAGTCCTGCCGAGAGAGCAGGAATTCTATCTGGAGATATTCTCTATGCCTTTAATGAAAGGACAGTTGAAACTTCTGACGAACTTTTTAAAATGCTTACTGAAGAAAAGATCGGACAATTTCAATATGTGGGTCTGCTTAGAAACAATATTAAAAAGGAAATGCGTGTGACACCTTCTGAAAAAAATTGAGTTAATTAAAAAACAAAGGGCCGATAAATTCGGCCCTTGATATTTTCAGAAAATTATTCTTTTTCTTTTTCTTTTTTCTTCTTTTGACTTTTCGGTGCAAACACCATCATCATTCTTCTGCCTTCAAGTTTTGGCAAACCTTCCGGAGCTCCAAACTCAGCAAGTCTTTCAGCAAATTTCAATAAAAGCAATTCACCTCTTTCCTTATATACAATGGCGCGACCTTTAAACTGAACGTAAGCCTTTACTTTATTTCCTTCTTTCAGGAAACTTTCGGCATGCTTTGCTTTGAAGTTAAAATCGTGATCGTCTGTATTCGGTGTGAAACGAATTTCTTTTACTTCGGAGACTTTGGCGTTAGCCTTCATCTCTTTTTCTTTCTTCTTTTTTTCGTAGAGGAATTTATTGTAGTCAATTATTTTACAAACAGGAGGATCCGCATTAGGAGAAATTTCTACCAGATCCAGCCCTTGTTCCTGGGCCATTCTTTGCGCTTCCTGTGTTGAGTAAACACCTACTTCAACATTATCACCTACTAATCTCACCTGGGGCACCCTGATCATGTGATTGGTGCGATGTTCCTGTTGTTGTTCTTTTCTAAATCGAGGATTAAAATTACCTCTTGGAGGCCCTGGTCTATGTGGAAATGCCATAATTATTTGCTACGTTCCCCATGAGTAGCATTGATTAATTTTTGTTTTAAAATTCCCTTTGGGGATTGGGATTATTCAGACGCTCTATTGCTGATTTCGGTTTCCAATTGGGCGATAAATTGATCTACTGACTGGGCACCTAAATCGCCTTTACTTTGGCGTCTGACAGATACCTGGTTTTCGTTCACTTCTTTCTCCCCTACCACCAGCATGTAAGGAATTTTCATGAGTTCAGTTTCGCGAATTTTCTTTCCTATTTTTTCGCTTCTGTCATCAATCTCTGCACGAATATCCGCTTTTTTCAGCGATTGTAAAATATTTTGTGCGTAGGGCAAAAACTTGTCGCTGATGGGCAAAATCTTCACCTGGGTTGGCGCGAGCCAAACCGGGAATTTTCCGGAATAGTGCTCCAGTAAAAAACCAACAAATCTTTCGTGTGTGCCCAGTGGCGCGCGGTGAATAATCAGCGGAGTTTCAGAACTGTTTTCCTTATTTGTGAATTCCAGTTTGAATCTTCTGCCCTGTGCAAAATCTACCTGGTTCGTCGCGAGTGTGAATTCCCTGCCAATGGTGCTCCAAATTTGAACGTCAATCTTGGGGCCATAAAAAGCAGCTTCATCTGGCACTTCCACAAAGGGCGTTCCGGTCTTAATTAGCACATCCCGAACCAGTGATTCAGTTTCCTTCCAAAGTTCAGGTTCATTTACATATTTCTGACCGAGTTTTTTCGGATCGTGAAGCGATAAGCGCATTACAAATTTATCAATACCAAAAATCTTAAAATATTTAAGGTACATTTCATTCACTGACTTGAACTCGTCGAAAAATTGCTCCTTAGTGCAGTAAATGTGTGCATCATTCATGTGCAGACAGCGCACTCGCATCAAACCAAATAATTCTCCGCTTTGTTCAAATCGGTAACAGGTACCATATTCCGCAAGTCGGTATGGAAGGTCTTTATAACTTTTAGGTTCTGCTGCAAATATTTTATGATGGTGCGGACAATTCATTGCTTTCAAATAATATTTTGTACCATCAAGCTCCATTGGAGGATACATACTCTCCTGGTAGTAGGGCAAATGACCACTGGTAAGATAAAGGCTTTCTTTTGCGATATGGGGAGTTACAACCCTCTTATATCCTGCATCTTCTTCAGTTTCTTTTGCAAGTTTTTCCAATTCTTCAATAACAATTGATCCATTGGGTAGCCACAAAGGAAGACCAGGTCCAACTTCATCATCAAAAGTAAAAATGCCTAATTCCTTTCCCAGCTTGCGATGATCCCTTTTCTTCGCTTCCTCGAGCATAGTGAGATAATCATCCAGCAATTTCTGATTCGGAAAGCTCACGCCATATATTCGGGTTAGCTGTTTATTTTTTTCATCCCCTTTCCAATAAGCGCCGGCAATGTTAGTAAGCTTTAGCGCTTTGATAAATCCTGTATTAGGAATATGTGGTCCACGACACAGATCTGTGAAATTACCCTGTGTATAAAAAGTAATCTCCCCATCATTTAATCCCTGCAATAGGTCCAGCTTGTAAGGATCATTTTTTTCTTTGAAATATTCTATTGCCTCTGCCTTGGGTACTTCCTTTCTTAAGTAGACGTTATTTTGCTTAGCCAGTTCAGCCATCTTCACTTCCAGCTTCCTGAGATCTTCTTCTGAAATATGGCGATCACCAAGGTCCATGTCGTAATAGAAACCATTTTCAACGGGAGGTCCCACCCAGAATTTAACACCGGGGAAAATTGATTCAACGGCTTCAGCCATTAAGTGTGCTGTGGAATGCCAGAATGTTGATTTCCCTTCGTTATCATCCCATGTTAAAAGTTTTAATGTTGAATCTTCATATATGGGACGGGATGCATCCCATACCTGGCCGTTTACACTTGCAGCCAATACTTTTTTTGCCAAACCCTCACTAATAGACCTGGCTATGTCCATGGCACTTGTGCCCGCTTGATATTCTCTGATTGCTCCGTCTGGGAATGTAATCTTGATCATATTAGAAATTAGTTCCAAAATTCAGGAGTGCAAATTTAACGAAGTATTGGCGTATACCTTAATTTCATATTCATCATTTGCCTTTCTTTAGAATTATTTTTGCATACATGGGTTTCGAGATGAAAAGACTATTGATAATCGCCCTGTTTTTCTGGTGTTCCGGTTTGAAAGCCCAGAACCTAAATGGACAATGGAGAGGTTCATTTAACTCTGCAGGCAATATTGTAGCGGGTGAAGGAAATACTGAATATGTATTGGAGCTGGAATTTAATGGTACAACGGTCTCGGGATATTCATACACTTATTTTGATTTTCCTGGAAGACGATGTTACGTACTTTGCCGGCTGGAAGGCAACTATGAGCCCGACAGCAAATCTATAGTTGTAACAGAAGTTGAAAAAATAAAATCAAATACACCCCCCAATTTTATTGATTGTCTTCAAACCCACATCCTAACTTTCTTCAAACAGGGCTCAACTGAAAAACTGGTAGGCAGATGGAAACCCGCGAGGAAAACAGATAATTGCGGAACAGGCAGCACCGAACTGGAAAGAAGAGTGCTTACAAAAATTGCTCCGGCAAAAACAGATTCCGCCATTGCAAAAGCAAATACAAACCCTCCCCCTAAGAACAACACTACAACAAATACAACTACCAAAAAGACGACTAAGTCAACACCGCCAAAATCTACTTCACCAAAAACAAGTGTGGCTGCTACTCCAAAAAAATCAAATCCTACGGCGTCAAATACAACTACCACCAAACCTAAGCCAAAACCTAAACCGGTTGCAACTACAGCGAAACCGAAAACCGAAGTTGCTACCAAACCAAATACCGAAAAACCAGCCACGCTCGATAGTCTGAAAGTGCTTACGCCTGAATTACCTGCTGTAAATGAAAAACAAGTTGTAAAGGGTTACGAAAACAGGCCTAAAAATTTATTGAAGACTATTGAAGTAAGTGGTGAGGAATTTAAGGTTGATTTGTACGACAATGGTGAAATTGATGGAGACAGCATTTCGGTTTTCTTTAATGGGAAGCTGATGGTATCACACCAAAGGCTAAGCGATAAACCTATTACACTTAAAATTAAAATTGATCCCTCCAGGATAGACAATGATCTCGTGATGTACGCAGAAAATCTGGGATCTATTCCTCCGAATACGGCGCTCATGGTTGTAACTATTGGTGAGCAGCGCTACGAAGTGAGAATCACTTCTACTGAACAAACCAGCGGAACTGTTCGGTTTAAATTGAAAGAATGAGTGCCAAACAATTTGGTGCCGTAAATAAATTTTTTGCAGAACTTTGGCCTGAGCACAGGGAAACTCCACTAATTAATCCTATTAAACTTATAACTCTGATCGACCATGCATCGGGAATGGATAACCGCTGTATGCTTAGGACTGGGCCTCAGTGCCAGTTGCGGCTTTAGAGTTTTTGTTCCCATGCTCGTAGCTTCTGTTGCGGGTAAATTGGGATACCTGCCTCTTCATGATGAATTTTTGTGGCTTTCCTCATGGCCGGCAATTATATGTTTTGCATCGGCATCTTTTTTTGAAATACTCGCTTACTACATTCCTTTCTTCGATAACTTTCTTGACTCAATTACCACACCGCTCGCAATACTGGCCGGTACAGTAATGGCAACTTCAATTTTACCTGTCGATCAGGATCTTTGGAAATGGGTGAGCGGTTTTATTATTGGAGGTGGATCTGCAGCGACTGTTCAAACCGGGATGGGTTTTTTGAGATTGATGTCCTCCAAAACCTCTGCCGGAATGGGAAATAAATATTTAGCGACCGGTGAAAATGCTGCTTCATTTTCCACTCCCATTCTTTCGATGCTGATGCCTTTCACCATTGGCATACTAACTATCGCTCTGGTGATAGTAATCATCACCATGCTGTTCAGAACAGCAGCACGAAACAATAAGAATAACAACAAATATTGAAGAGGCCTCAAAAAGAAAATCCGCAGACTCAATGAATCTGCGGATTTGAAAAATATGCTTCGTATTAAAATCCTGGTCTGTTGCCTCGTGGTTCCGGCAATTCTTTTCTTGGTAATTTTTCATCTCTCATTGCAGCATCATAAACAAAAGCTGCCACAATAGTAGCTGCCTGCGCCAGATCTTCCGCACTCAGGTGATCATAAGAATCCATATTTGTATGATGGGTTCTTGTGTCATATTCAATTGGGTCCTGGATAAATTGAAAACCAGGTAACCCTACTGCATCGTATGATAGATGATCTGTTCCGCCTGTATTGTTGATTGTAATGGTAGATGCACCAAGGTCTTTAAACGGCTCCAGCCATTGGGCAAAGATGCTCCTGCATGCTTCATTTCCCTGCAGGTAAACGCCGCGAATTTTTCCTGTTCCGTTATCCAAATTGAAATAAGATGAAAGCTTTGCATGATCAGGTAATAATTGCATGGTAGCAGGATCTGCAAAATGATTTTTCACATAGTTTCTTGAGCCAAAAAGACCTTCCTCCTCACCACTCCACAATGCTATGCGAATGGTTCTTCTTGGTTTCACGCCAAGAGCTTTTAATATTCTCACCGCTTCCATCATTACAGCGCAACCTGCTGCATTATCGGTAGCACCCATGGCACCGTGCCAGCTGTCCAGGTGTCCTCCGAGCATTACGAGTTCATCCTTTAATTTCTTATCAGTTCCTTTAATTTCCGCAATTACATTATATCCTTTGGTATCATCAGTTGTAAACCTGGTCTTAACGTCAAGATCTGCTTTAACGGGAATGCCTGCACGAAGAAGCCTTACGATGGACATATAATCCTCGTAAGCAATTACCAAATCAGTAAAATTTTCAGGTGCAGTAACTGCATAAGATCCTCCGCCCTGGACAAATAATGTTCCGTCATGTCCGCGCGGACTGGTACTCAAAATGGCAAAACTTCCTTCTTTCTGTGCCATTTCCTTTAGCAATGCCGATGTTCTTGCTGCACCACCATTTTGTCTCATGAATTGCTCCCTTCTTCTGCGCATGGCAGCAGTATCTGGCGGAGTAGGTTTTGCCTCGGCCATTTTTTGTAGTTCGTCGTCAGTTAACCTGTTCGCGTCTGCCTTATAGGTTGGAATAAGCGTGTCAGTTCTATTTAGAATTACAATTTTCCCTTTGAGTTTGCCTGCGTATTTGCTCAGCTCGGTAGAATCTTTCACATCAATTAAAATGATTTCTGCAGATTGCTGACCATTTGTCCCGGCGGTCCATGCTTTTGGGAAAGCAATCACGGGCTTGTAGTAAGGAGCTGTAAGAGCGAGGTAGCTCTTTTGAAGTTCCCAGCCTTTGCCAAAATCGCCCCAGGGCTCAAGGTTGGCTCCTTCAAGTCCCCATTCGGTAAGTTGGCTTTTTGCCCAGTTTGCTGCGCGCATAAAGCCTGGAGAAACGGTAAGCCTGGCACCACTTGCATCGGTGAGGTGGAAGGCATTATCCATCACCTTTGAATTTTTTAAACCTTCGTCCCGGATTTTTTGCATCATGCCCGCGTCAATTTTTTCCTGGGCACCTGCCTGCACAATGAAGAATAGTGTAATTGCAAGAAGCAGTCTAAATTTTCTCATGTTTTTTAGTTTTAGAATCGGGTCTAAAGTAAAATAAATATGAACCCTGTCAACATTAATGTTTAGATAGATGGGATATGACGTGTTTGAAAGGTAAAACTTTCGAAAATTTTTTGGGATACATCTCTATTTTCTATCAAGCGTCCAATACAAATGGAATAAAATCAAAATTTGAAATTCCAGGTCACGCTTGGCAAAATTGGAAAGAGCGAAACCTGCTTGGCCTGCACCTTTAGGGTACCATTATAAGGACTTCCTGTTTGATCAAAGTAAATGAAATATGGATTGGCTCTGCTGTAAACATTGTAAATACTAAATACCCAATTGGTTTGAAGCCTCCGCGGTTTTTTAGGAACCGGAGTATAAATGGCAGAGAAATCCAATCTGTTATATGGTTTAAGCCGGTACTGGTTAATTCGGCTATACTCCTGCGTTAGTACCCCTTCAATCACATAAAATCGTTCCGGCAAACTCGTTGCGTTACCGGTTGCGTAGACGAATACAGCAGAGAGCTTCCACTTATTACTGAGCTCATAGGTTCCAACCAGTGAAAGATCATGCCTACGGTCATATTTTGCAGGGAATTTTTCACCTGAATTGAGATCCGGGAATTTCCTCCAGGTCCATGATAATGTATAACCGATCCACCCGGTAAATTTTCCTTTGGTTTTATTTACAAAAAATTCTGCACCATAACTCCAGCCTCTTCCAAAAACAAAATCTTCTTCTGCATCTTTTAAAGAAGGCGTGTAACCCTCCTGGTATTCAATTTGGTTCCGCATGTCCTTGTAATACACTTCAACCGATGTTTCATAGGTATTGTCCTTGAAATTTCTGAAATATCCCAGGGCATACTGCCAGCTTATTTGAGGCTTTACCCTGTATGTGCTTGGAACCCATAAATCAGTTGGTAGTGTAGTACCAGCATTACTTACTAAATGGATATATTGCAAATTGCGTGTGACAGATGCTTTAATTGAACTCTCATCATTAAGCGCAAATCGTAATGTTGCTCTCGGTTCGGGTCCACCATATGATTTTACAGTTTGACCCGAAGAATAGCTGACGCTGTCCAATTTATTTCCATCTGCATCCGTGGTATATTTTTTATAAGGGCCAACCTGTTGGAAAGAACTCCATCTTAATCCATAATTCAATTTCAATTTTTCAGAGAGTTCCCAATCATCCTGTATATACAAAGCATATTCATTTGCAAATTTCTTTTGTGCATTGTTTGGCTCAAAAACAGTGGAATCCTGATTGCCAGTAACTACCTGGGGAATGAAAGTGTGGAAAGTGTAGAGTCCGCCAAATTTAACTTTATGAGCCGGGGCAGGATAAAAATCGAAATCAACTTTTGCGTTCAGATCCCGAATTCCACTGGAAAGTTTCAACTTAAAATTATTCTGAGCGGCATTAAAATCGAATTTGTAATCGTTATAAACAAGGGTTGTATTTGCAAAAAGTTTTTTGTTGAATACATGGTTCCAACGGGCGGTTGCAGTCGCATTCCCCCATGGAATGCTTACGTCAAACGACCTCCTGCTATTCACATAATCAAAAACATCCCTCCCAAAATAGGCACTCAGGTATACCCGATCTTTTTCAGAAAATTTGAAATTTACTTTTGCATTGAGGTCATAAAAATAATATCCACTTCCATAAAAGGAACTGGACTTACTAACGAAAGGCTTCACCAGTGCATCTATATAAGTTCTTCTTGCCGAGATGATATATGAAGCTTTATTTTTTTTGATGGGGCCCTGAACAGAAAATCTTGAGGCAATTAAGCCAATTCCTCCTTCCATCTGAAACTTATTAATATTTCCATCCTTCATAGCAATGTCGAGAACAGATGAAAGTCTGCCTCCATATTGTGCCGGCATTCCTCCTTTGATAAGGGTTACATTTTTGATTGCATCGCCATTAAAAATTGAAAAGAATCCAAATAGATGACCTGTATTGTAAACAACCGCTTCATCCAGCAAAATTAAATTCTGGTCAGGACCACCTCCTCTTACATAAATACCACTATTCCCTTCTCCGGCATTTCTAACTCCCGGGAAAAGTTGAAGCGTTTTCAATACATCCACCTCACCAAAAATTACGGGGATTGTTTTTATCCTATTGATAGAAAGATCAACACGGCCCATTTGCGCATTCTTAATATTTGCATCCCGCCTCTTTGAAGAAATTATAATTTCCTGTGACAAACTGATTTTAGGAGCAAGTTCAAAATTGAATTGGGTATGATCGTTTAAATCAATTTCAAATTCTTTGGGTTGATATCCAACATAGGAACAACTGATTTGATAGTGTCCGACTGGCAGAGTGATGGAATAAAATCCGTATTGATTGCTGTTAATACCCCTCCCCTGTCCCCTTATACTAATTGACGCCCCAATTAAAGTCTCACCACTCAGCGAATCTTTGGCATAGCCACTCAAAGTGAATTTCTCCTGGCACAAACATTCACTAGTAAAAAACAGAAAAAGCAGTGAGGTCAAAATTATTTTCATAATTCCTAATGGTCGCCAATAAAAAAACCTTCTGTTTACAAAAAATCCAGAAGGTTTGTTCGCAAAATTCAGTCAAATTTTTATTTAAGTACAATACTATCTTTTACATTGCCGCAATCAGGCATTTTAGCGCCGAAATATGGATTATGAACATCAGGACTATTACTTAACCAATCAGCACCCTGTTGGTCAAATGCCATCGGGCAGTTCAATAAATATATTTTCTGACGATCATAACGCACGGTACGTATCAAATCAAATAATGCTCCTGAAATCATTTGAAATTCTTTTCGCTTTCCTTCAATATCCGTTTCACCAAGTAGCCCCTTCCCTTCGCTACTGATGGTTCCTGTATACGATTTTGCAGTAGATACAATTATATTACTGGTGTCGGCTTTTTTTAGTTCGTCGAGATTCAAACTATCCGCAGCACCAATCAAAGCGGTGGCTACCTGGTTAGCCTTTTCAGTATCGCTTGCCACAAAAGCGTCGCGAAGCTGGTAGTAGTGGGTCAGAATTTTCTCAAAGGATTGATTAAATGCGTCTGAATGTGCCGATGATTTCACTTCCTCTGCAGCCTGCTGAGCTTCATTTTTACTCCCGGATTTACATGCAGCAAAAATTAATATCAATCCAAAGAATAGGGATCGTTTCATAAATTTTGAAAAATTTTCCAGCAAATTTAAGGGTTAATTGTATGCCGTTCCCTTTGTGTTACCTTTGCACCCAGTTTTAACAAATGGTAGTTTATGCTAGCGGGATTTCAGAATGTTAGTTTTTTTTTCGGAGCAAGGACGATAGTTGAAAACGCGACCTGGCACATCCAACCCTATGAAAGGATTGGACTGATAGGATATAACGGAACTGGTAAATCCACCCTATTAAAAGTGCTGACAGGTGAATTCGCGCCGAATGAAGGTACAGTGGAAAAAAGCAAGGATACAAGTATCGGATATCTTCACCAGGACCTGCTGAGTTTCGATACAAATGATTCCATTTTAGAGGTGGCCCTCAGTGCTTTTGAACGAGTAAGAAAACTGGAAAAAGAAATTGAAGAATTGGGAAGGGCTTTGGAAAAAGACCATAATGATGAACAACTGCTTCACGATTATTCAGATAAACTTCATGAACTGGAAACCCTGGGTGGCTATACGATTCACCATCGTACAGAAGAGGTTCTACAGGGCCTCGGCTTTTCTAATACTGATTTGAAAAGGCCCTATAAAGAATTTAGCGGTGGATGGCGTATGCGTGTGCTGCTGGCGAAAATGATCTTGCAACAACCCGACCTGCTTCTTTTGGACGAGCCCACAAACCACCTTGATCTTCCATCTATAGAATGGCTGGAAAAATATTTGCAGCACTACAAAGGCGCTGTAGTTATAGTGAGTCATGATAAATATTTCCTCAATAGAATGGTCACTAAAATAGTGGAACTCTACCAGCAGGAATTGCATTTTTATAATGGCAATTTTGATTTTTATGAGAAGGAGAAAGAGATGAGAATGGATCTCCAGCAAAGGGCTTTCGAAAATCAGCAGGAATATATCAGGCAACAGGAAAGGTTTATTGAAAGATTTAGAGCCAAGGCTACCAAAGCCGCGGCGGCCCAAAGTGCCATGAAGAGGCTTGAGAAACTCGACAGGATTGAAGATGTGAATCTGGAAAGGCCAGAGATCAAATTAAATTTTCAGGTCGATAAGATTCCGGGAAAATTAATATGTACACTGAAGGATGTTACCAAAGAATTCGGATCCCTCACAATACTGGAGCATGCCAATGCAGAAATAAATCGGGGAGATAAAATTGCATTGATCGGGGCAAACGGCAAGGGTAAGTCAACATTACTGAGGATAGTAGCAGGAACAGAAAAATTTAAAGGGGACAGGCTTTGGGGCCACAATGTAGAAGAGAGTTTTTATGCCCAACACCAATTGGAAGCTCTCAATGTCAATAATACGATTCTTGATGAGATGAAGGAAAGTGGAAGTCAAAAAACAGAACAGGAATTAAGGACGCTGCTGGGATGTTTTTTATTTAGCGGAGATGACGTGGAAAAAAAGATTCGTGTGTTAAGCGGAGGAGAAAAAGCCCGGGTTGCACTCGCCAAAACAATTGTAAGTAAAGCCAATTTTTTAATTCTCGATGAACCAACAAATCACCTTGATCTGCTTTCTATTGATTTATTAATCGAGGCGCTAAACAGGTACCAGGGAAGTTTAATACTGGTAAGCCATGATCGTCATTTTATTTCTAAGACCGCTAATAAGATTTGGGAAATTGACAATCACCATATAAAAGAATTCGCAGGTAATTACGAAGAATGGAATCAGTGGAACGAAAGAATGGCAAAAAATAAGATTACCGAAAATGAAAATAAAAACTCAGTCAAACCTGCTTCAAATGCAGAAATAGCCCAACAAACAAAAAAAGATACTAAGTCCACAAATGGAGTCCCTAAGCAGGAAGTTCCGCAGGAACCAAAATCTGCACCGGTAGTAATTAAGAAACAGGGAGCTCCTATTGACAAGGATCTAAAGAAAGAATTGCAGAAACAGCAACGCATTTTTCAACTGCTGGAAGAAAAAATTGCCCAATTAAACAAACAAAGACAGGAACTTGAAGCATTGCTTGCAAATCCTGAAATTTATTCCGATAAACAAAAATTTTTAAAAGCTGAATCTGACTATAAACTTGTAAGCGATCAATTGAACGCAGGAAATATCGAATATGAAAAAGTCTTTGAGCTTGTAATGAATCTGGAACAGCAAATGGCCAGGTAATTCGAAATCCATTACATTCTTCTGCAAAACAATGTGCCGAATACATTCGTCACTCATGAAATCCTACAGCAACAACGAATTCCCCGGGCATTGAATATCCATTTCCATTTTTGAAAATCCTGATTGAAGAGAGATATTCTTCTTTTACAATATTTTTAATGTCGTCGCTGAATTTGTGATAAGCAAGTGCGACCGGTCCACCTTCAAATGCAGCTTTACAGGCTTCTTCATCAGAGTTATATTGGAGAATGGTATTAATCCTCTTTAGTTGAACCTTACCTAAACCCGCAGCTTCCATACTTCTTTGAAGCATATTTGAATTCCCAAGGTTGAAAAACAAGGGACAAACTTCGGAACTCACTTTTCTGTCGATTATTTCAAATATATCTGCCCATCCACAATTCGCTCTTTGTCCCCATACTGCAACCGCTACTCTCCCGCGTTGCCTTACCACCCTTTTCATTTCTTTCAAAGCTTTGATTGGGTCAGGCATATACATCAAACCTAATGCACAAATAGCAACATCAAAAAAACCATCTTCCACAATCAACTCTTCGCCATCCATCCTCTCAAACTGGATATTTTCAATATGCATTTCCCGGGCTGTTTGTGACGCTATTTCAACCATTTTATCAGAAATATCCGTTCCCAAAACATAGCCGTTAGGTCCAACAGTATCGCATGCCCGAAAACTTACGAGACCGGTGCCACAGGCGATATCAATCACTTTTTCTCTTTTTCCTATGGCGGCCATTTCTATAACTGCATCCTGCGCAGGCTTTAATTGAAGGTGCCAGGCAGATTCATAAAACCCCGAGGCCTTATCCCATCCATACCTTTGTACTCTTCTCTGCAATGCGGGTTCCATAATTTCACTGGGCTTTTGAATGAACAATATTTACTTTTCGAATGCATTCCTGTCCGCGGCTAAAGACATCAAGATATGGGCTATGTGCATCCGCATCATCGATCAACTCCATGAGTTCTTCTTCGCTGGCATCTGAATCAATAGTAACGGTATAGCGTACCTGAGAGTATCCGGGAGGTATATCCTGGGTTCCTAATAGTGCACCATCATCAAAATCTGCTTCAACATCCACCTCAAGATTTTCGATGGGAATATTCTTTTTTGCTGCGTATAACATATAAGTAATGGCCAGGCAACTTCCAAATGCGGCCCTTCCCAATACACCAGGGGTAGGTCCGCTTGCATTGCCTCCAACTCCTTCAGGCATATCAGTTATAAATTTCCAGTCTCCTTCTGTAATTTCACAAGTAAGTCCTTCCTTTACCCTGGTTTTGGATTTTCTTGTACCAAAGCCCAGGGATGGTTTTAGTTGAAGGGCTTTTGTACTTCGTTCAACGGCGGTTTTTATTCTTTCGGCAGAAGTCATAAAAAATTGTTTAAACAACGATTAGGATATTAAAGTTAGATTCATTCTTCAATAATCCAATCCGCCATTTACCCATCGGGGCATTTTTTTGGGTGAATAGTACAAATTCTAGCATTGTTCTTGCAAATGTTAACACTAACGGGTACTATAACCCGAACCATCATTATGAAATCTTTATTAGTTTTAGCAGCCTTTTCCATAATCGCCTGCAATACGAATACACCAAAGACAACTCCCGCTCCGGAACCTCCAAAAGTTCCCGTAAATAATAATGGAGTGGAAATAGCCTATAATAAAAAAGGTACGGGGGATACTGCGATTGTTTTTATACATGGTGCCTGTATTAATAAGGAATACTGGAAATCCCAGGTTGATTATTTTAGTAAACGTTATACAACGGTTGCCCTGGATCTTGGTGGTCATGGCCACAGCGGTCACAATCGGGACTCATGGACCATTGAAGATTATGCAAACGACGTCATGGCAACTATTAGAGATCTTAACTTAAATAAAGTGATCCTGGTCGGACATTCCATGGGAGGAGAAATAATACTGCAGGTTGCTAACACAATTCCGGATAAAATAATAGGATTAGTTGGAATTGATAATATCAAAGACGTTATTACCTCTTACAATCCTAAACAAAAAAAGGAAATTGCCCATTTCATCCAGGAATTAAAAATTCATTACGACAGTATTGTACCCGTTTTTATTAAACAGAGCTTATTCCCGCCAAACTACAATGACACGGCATCAATGAACAGGGTAATTAATGATGTACAATTAATGGATTCATATATCGCAATCCAAACATTTACCAGTCTGACAAATTTTTCCCTGAAAGATGCTGGTCTTCTGTCGAACCTGAAGGTACCGCTCCACCTCATTGTAAGCGATTATTCTCCAATGAATGAAGCCAATGTAAAAAAGTATTGCAAGGCCGGCTTATTTGTCAAAACAATTCATGGAACGGGTCATTACCCAATGATCGAAAAGCCTAAAGAATTTAATGAGGCGCTGGATCAAACATTGCAGGAAATCAGTTCCGGTAAATAGTTCCCGGAGCTGATCTTAATTACATTGCAGGTGAGCCAGGCTCGGAACCGGACATTCCTTTTTCAATTTTGTGCATTAAGTTCGAAATGGGACCTCTCATTTTATTGGTTCGATCATCCATTGAATTGTCATCGAGTAATGATCCAATTTGAAGTTCGGCTGGCAAATGAAGTAGAATATTGTTTCGCTGTGATGTCATAAAATTCTTGACATCATCGGCAGTTGCTTTATCTGGTAAATTGTTTAGTAAAACATCGAGTGCTTCATCTGCAATGATATCCATTTGCGATTGTGTTCTTGTCATTGACGCACCTGAATAATCAGAAACTTTTTCTATTACTTCATTCGCAAATCCCCCGAAGTATCGATTTGCCCAGTCCGTAGAAATATTTCCCCTCAATAAATCTTCGCAATTTTCGTGATTCCGGGAATATTTGTACATGCCGGCAAGTATGGCAGTCACACTAGCCTGTGCAAGATTCTGAACCACATCCAAATCGGACTTATCTCTTATTTCTTGTGTATTAGGATCAATCTTTTCTAAAATTGGCAGGTCCAGATTTCTTTGTATCGATTCAATGAGATTGGTAGCCATAAGATTGTTTTAATAATGTAGGAAAAAAATCATGCCCTATTGAGCCTCATTGAATCTGTGGAATTTAGTTATCTTTCGATCAATTTCATTCTGAGCAATGGTGAAATATTTTTCCATTTTTATCTTATATATTCTTTCATTTTTTTCGATGCATGCACAAACAAGAGATAGCATAGCGGGGGAATATTATTTACAGGGTGTAATGGAAACGGCATCAGGATTTCAACTGTTACCCGATTCGAGTTTTCAATTTTTTTATTCTTACGGTGCGGTGGACAGGTATGGATCTGGAAAATGGAGTTTGCAAAATGGCCACGTTATTTTGAACAGTAAGAAAAAACCTGAATCAGATTTTACGCTGGTAAAAACCAGGTCTACAAAGAATCCTAATGTTACAATCAAAATAAATCATCCCAATTCAAACATCCTCGGGCATTTTGAATGTACGGTGATCAGCGATAAAAAACTAAGGCAATTGCAAACTAATCCGGGAGGGATTGCAGTATTCCCTTTACAGAAAGTGGATTCTATTTATCTTTTATTTCAATTTTGTCCCGATCGATATTCCTCTTTTGCTGTTCCCGACAATAAAAATTATTTCGAATTCAAATTAGAGCCTTCAATAGCAGAAGTATTTTTTGAAGAATTTATATTGAGTCTGACTGATTCTGGTCTAAGTGGAGGCCACCCCCTTTTGCAGGGAGGTGGTTACAGATATGTAAAAAATAATTAAGATTTAAGTTCATCTGCACTGGGACCATACATTCCCGGGACAGGAATATCCAGTAGTCTCAAGTACACGGAAAGCTGCCCGCGGTGATGTATGAGGTGATTATAAGCATAATTTCGAATCACAATTACTCGCGGCCTTTCACTTAAAACAGCGCCTGCTCTTTTTAGGGTATAGGTACCATTTAGTGCTTCATCGTTTGATTCTTCCAATAATGCAATGGCTTCATTTAATTTTTCATCAAACACTTTCAAGATCGCATCGGTGTTTTCGTAAGTGATTCTGCTGAATTTCATTGTCGAGAAATCAAGTTCGCTACCCTGTATTGTTCTTGTAATCCACATTGGAATTTCGGCGATATGTGAAGCCAGGCGACCAATAGTCATGCTTTTTTCATGGGGTTGCCATTGCAATTTATCAGTAGGTACTCTTTCCAGGATCTTTCTTGTATTTCCAGATTCAAATTTCAATTCTTTAATGAGCGGAATATTCAATACCATATTCTTTTTTGTAAAAATATGGATGTTTGCTTATCAAAAATCCTGTCGAAGAATCAATGATGTTTTACGTTATTATTTATTTTCCGGTGGAACATTCACAATCCAGTCTTCCATGTAGTTCTTTCCCTTGATATTTGCAGAAGTCCAACGCAGACTCCAAATTCCGCCATCCAAAACATAAACATTAGCAAACCCCATCTGGATAAGGGTTGCAGCAGCATCGTATGATTCCGGATTGTTTGAAAAAGCATATACAACCACAGGCTTGTCTTTCCAGGCTGAAATTTCACCTGCCCTGTCTTTTAATTTTTCGAGAGGAATATTTTTGGCGTTTTTAATGTTTCCAATATTTCGCCAATTGAATTTTGATTTGTTGGCGAATTCATCTTCGTTCCTTACGTCGAGAATCAACAAATTTTCGTTATGAAGGGATTGTTTTACAAAATCTTCTGCCGTAATTGTTTGGTAGATCCTGCGATTTACAAGTACCGATTTTTTGCAGGACAGCTCCTCATCATCCCTGCCATACCAACTGTCGATACCATCAAACAAAATAGAGATGTTGGAGTAACCTTTTGAAAGTAGCAACTTTGCTGCCTTTGGACTTTCATCTCCATAAATATCCACGATAATTATTTCTTTATCCTTCGGCACCTCGGCAATTCTGCTCTCCAAATTTTCAAGCGGAATGCTTATTGATTCTTTAATAGTCGCATATGCATTTTCTTTTTCAACCCGGGATATTCCTTTAAAAGCTGAATCTGATCTAATATCCAGAATGAATGGTTTTTTTCCATTGTCTGCAAGTTTGCGACAAATTTCCCTGGGAGAAATAATCCTGTAGGGCAAATTGGTCTCAACTAAATTTTGAAGGCAATTAGCTGTTGCCAGATCAGACAAATACACGGAACTCAATCCGCCATTTACATTAAATAGTTTTGTAAATCCGCTATCGGCAAGCATTTTGGAAGCTCTCCTGCTACGCTGACTGTGTGAACAATAAATGAAAAGCGGCTTGTCTTTGTATGGCATCAATTCCTTCCATCTTGATGATAGCTCCTGGATGCTGATATGTTTGGCATCTTTCAGTCTTCCAATATTCAATCCGGGAGATGATGAAAGGGTATCGTTAAATTCTCCATCGGACCTCACATCAAGAATGATATATCCGGGATGGTCAGTCAACTCCTTACACAGGTCTTGCAAATAGACAGTTTTAAAAAGGACATTATCATTCTTGAATTGTGCTTTGGTAATAAAGGAAAGTATAAACAGGCAAAAGCAGCATATGGTTTTTCGCATAACCTAATATTGGTGGTGAAGTCTTATCAAATTAATAATCTGGTCTCAAAAATGAAATCTAAAATTGTATGAGTGGAGAGGTAAATATGTTTCAAAGAAAAAAGGCACATCCTTTGGATATGCCTTATAGCCAGTTTTTAAATATAACTAAGCAACCAATTCTTCTTTCGCAACCTTGTTGTACTCATCGGTGAGTTTTCTTTGAATTTCGAATGGTACAGCAATGTATTCGTGGAATCGCATTTTGAATTTTGCTCTTCCCTGGGTAATTGATCTGAGCGAAGAAGAGTAATCGTACATTTCGGCAAGAGGTACTTTGGCAATGACCTTGGTAAAATTGCCTTCACTGTCGATTCCCTCGACGATAGCTCTTCGGGTTTGCAGGTCGCCCATTACAGATCCAGTAATGTCTTCCGGACAAAGAACCTCAACATTATATATCGGCTCCATTAATTGAGGATCGGCCTGTTGGAACGCCTGTTTAAAAGCCATGAGTCCGGCAATCTTAAATGAGATATCATTGCTATCGACGGGGTGCATTTTCCCATCGAAAATTGAAACTCTGATATCACGCACATAGGATCCGGTCAACGGGCCTTCATTCATTTTTTCCATCACACCTTTAAGAATCGATGGCAGAAAACGCTGGTCGATTGCTCCACCTACAATGCAATTGTAGAAAACCAGTTTACCACCCCATGCCAGCTCATGAACATCTCTGCCACGAACATTTAATCCAATGGGATCCGGCATACCTTCAAACCAGGGTTCTATTCTCATATGAACTTCACCGAATTGTCCGGCACCGCCTGACTGTTTTTTGTGACGATAGACGGATTCAGACATCCTGCGAATTGTTTCGCGATAAGGAATTCTCGGGCGACTGAATTTAACATCTACTTTGTGGAGATGTTCGATTTTCCACTTGATCACAGCCAAATGCATATCTCCCTGGCAGTATAAGATGGTCTGACGAAGTTCTGATGACACTTCTACCAAAACTGTTGGATCTTCCTCTTTTAATTGGTGCAATGCCGCAGCCAATTTTTCTTCTTCACCTTTTTTAGCTGCTTCTATTGCAATGCTCATATTTGGTGGAGGAAACTGAATCGATTGTAATTCTATATTCTTTCCTTTATCATGAAGGGTATTATTGATATGAGTATTTTTAAGTTTCAATGTGGCTCCAATATCTCCTGCACTTAACTCATTTACATTATTCCTTTTGTTTCCTTCAACAATAAAGAGCTGATTTAATTTTTCAGATGCTCCGGTAGTTTCATTTACGAGTTCCATTCCGGATTTAATTGTTCCGGAATAGACTTTGAAAAATGACATATCACCAACGTGTGGTTCTGAAATAGTTTTGTAAATGAATATGCTTGCAGGTCCATTAGCATCACATGGCAAAGGACTTCCACTCTTAGTGATTTGAGCAGGCATTTCATTCGCACTGGGACAAACATTATCTATAAAACCCATCAGCCTTCCGCTACCCATATTTCGTTCTGCAGATAAACAGAATAATGGAAACAGATCATGGTTGATCATTGCTTTTTTCAATCCAGATTTCATTTCATCCTCATCAAGCTCTCCTTTGTCGAAATATTTTTCCATCAGACTCTCATCGTTGCTGGCCACTGCCTCAATAAGTTCTTTGTGCAATTGATCGGCTTTGGATCTTTCTTCTTCCGGTATATCAAGTTTCTCCGGCTTTCCTCCGGCATCCTTGAATTTATACATGGTCATTCTTAATACATCAATGATGCAATGAAATCCCTCTCCCTGTTGAAGAGGATACTGAACAACCACAACATTGCTTCCAAAGTGTTGCTTTGCCTGTTGAACGGTCTTATCAAAGTCTGCTTTTTCATGGTCCAGTTTGTTGACCGCAAAAATCATTGGTGTTTTAAATTGTTCGGTATATTGCCAGATTACATCCGAGCTCACTTCCACACCCATTGAAGCATTTAACAGCATTACGCCTGTATCAGCTACTCTTAGTGCAGAAATTACTTCTCCCACAAAATCATCATAACCGGGTGTATCAATAATATTAATTTTATAACCCCGCCATTTCGTGTGCATCAATTTTGAAAAAATGGAATTTCCTCTCTCCTGTTCTAATTCGTGATAATCTCCTACAGTATTTCTTTCTTCAATAGATCCTCGGCGGGAAATCAATCCTGCCTCAAATAACATGCACTCAGCAAGAGTCGTCTTGCCTGAGCCAGCGTGACCGAGAAGAACAACGTTCTTCACATGGGAAGTATCAAATTCGGCAGCCATGGCAAACAAATTTTAAGATTGAGAAATAGTTGAAGTCTGGCATTCACAGGGTGGAGAAAAGTTAGTTTGGTCAGTCAGGAATTTTTTATTCATTCCTGATCCTGACAGTGAAAATATTTGAGCAAATAGTTAGTGGGTGTGTTCCAGGAAAAAGTGGAAATCACTTTTCAATTCCTGTAGAGTGTGTTCCAGGTTCATGTACTCGTCATGCAATTTTTCGTGATCCGTTATTACTTCATCGTACGTTCGGCTATCGTTAATGGCTAGTGGAAGATTGGCCTTTTTTTCGTGGGATTTGATGGCGTGTTTGAGGTCGTGGATGTTGATGAGCTGGATGTGAAACTGATTTTGATAACGCTCAACTTCAATAAGGCTTTCGTGGTCAGAAATGGATGCAGCTGCCTGCTGCAATTCGTGGTTCAAATGCGCGAAATCTTCGCGTTGAGAACGCAATGCCTCTCTCCAGGTATTGCATTCTCTCGATAACTGTGCAACGTCTGCGGTAACCATGGGCATAAGTTTTAATTATGAACAAATAAAGAACTAATTGCTTTCCACGGGACCGGAATAGGTATCCATATAAATTTAAATAAAAATTCAGATAAACGAAATGCTGTGCAAAAATTGTAGATAGAGATATCTCAAGCCTGTATTGGCTTTCAGCCTATAAAACTAATAAAAAGGCCACCCTGAGGGGTGGCCCGTGTTGTCTATAACTTAGGGTTAAATCATTGGCTATTGAGTAATAAGGGGAAGTATCGTTCTCTTGTCGTCCAGCACACACTCAACCCAGTACTGACCCTTCGCGTAATTTGTCATATGGAGCTCAGTAACATTGTTAACGGCATTCGTAATGAATAGCTTCCGTCCCACCCTGTCGTACACAGTCACTTTAACCGGGTTAACTGGCAGTTTGGAGAAGATCAGGTAAACCTGGCCATGAGCTGGCGTAGGACTAATCTTACACCTGATATCACCAAGGTAATAGCCTATATCTGAGAGATAGAAGTAAGGGTTAGACATTCCGCCACATCCGGTCGAGCTGCCACCATCTACTTTATAAGTTCCATATCCTTTAGGTTTATAAATCTTGCCTGTGGCTCCTGGAATCAACTGGCCATCTTTATACCACTGATAACTTGAAGCATCCGAAGAAATCAGTTCATTGCCTTGCTGGGTAATGGTAGGACCGGATACATTATTCACATTTATTGTTATAGTATCATTCGTCGTTACACTGCAATTTGTGACTGACACGATATAAGATGTCGTATTGAATGGAGTGGCCACAGGGTTTTGAATATCTGTTGCACTCAATCCCGATGATGGCGACCATGCGAATGTAGCTCCCGGATTTCCAGCATCTAACTGGACTGAGTTGCCTCTGCAAATTGTCGTATCAGGTCCCAGGTTAACTACAATCGGTTTGCTCGTGATATTTACGCTCTTTGTAAGCGAAGTTGATATACCGGTATTAGTAGTCACTGTTAATTGCACAGTATAACTTCCTGCAGCACTGTAAGTATGTGTCGGACTCTGTTGTGAGGATGTATTTCCGTCGCCAAAATCCCATGCCCATGAACTTATTGTTTGACCACAAGAAACTTTAGAGCTATCCGTAAACTTGATGTCAGCAGGCGTGCAATTTGCCAGTGAACTATCAATTCCAAAATTCACAGCAAGCGGAGGTTTCACAGAAACTACAATTGTGTCTGAACCCGAACAACCACCATTCGTAACATCTACCCAATACTTACCAGGGAAGAGCACTGTAATAGTTTGCGTTGTTGCACCACTCTTCCACAGATAAGTTGAACCTGCATTGCCTGCATTAAGTGTAAGTGTATTACCTAAACAAATGGCCGTATCATTTCCAAGATTCACAGTGATTCCTCCACCATTTACGATTACTGAATTTGTTGTTGTAGTTGGCAATCCGCTGGACGGAGTTATCGTAAGCGATACTGTGTAAGTACCAGGGGTTGCATAACTATGATTCGGGTTTTGAACTGTTGACGTATTTCCGTCACCGAAATCCCACAACCAACCTGTTATTGTGCCTGTACATACTGTAGAAGCGTCTGTGAATTGAACAGATACTGGCGCACAAGTCGGAGTCACAACATAAGTGAACTGTGGTGTCGACGCCGCTTTAAGGTCTACTTTGATATTATCTGTTCCTGTACACCCACCATTAGTGACAGTGACTGTGTAAACAGTCGGAGCAAATCCTGTCACTGTCAAAGTTTGCGTTGTCGCTCCACCAGGGCTCCACAAGTATGTTGATCCTGCATTTCCTGCATCCAGCACTATTGAACTTCCCAGGCAAATCGCCGTGTCATTACCGAGATTAACAACCAGTGCACTTCCCACTGTGATGTTGATCGCATCTGTTGCAGTACAACCATTCTTGGTTACAGTTACCGAATAAGTTCCCGTAGTATTTACTGAAATTGTTTGTGTAGTTGCTCCTGTGCTCCACAAATAAGTCGCACCCGGGTTTCCGGCATCAAGTGTTGTACTTGTACCTGAACATATAGTTGCATCCGGACCTAAATTAACCACAGGTCCCGCAGTTGTTGTGATATTGATCGCATCAGAACCTGTACAGCCAAACTTAGTAACCTGTACAGAATAAGTTCCTGCAGTATTTACAGAAATAGTTTGAGTTGTTGCTCCAGTGTTCCACAAATATGCCGCACCTGGGTTTCCTGCATCAAGTGTAAGACTCGTACTGGTACATACAGATGCATCCGGACCGAGATTTACTACAGGAAGAGGTTTCACAGTGATATTAATCGCATCAGATCCTGTACATCCGTTCTTGGTCACAGTTACCGAATAGGTTCCAGCGGTACTTACTGTTATTTTTTGAGTAGTTGCACCATTGCTCCACAAATAAGTTGCCCCTGGATTACCTGCATCGAGTGTCGCTGTTGAACCTGCACATATTGAAACGTCAGGTCCCAGCATTACCGTAGGAGGCGTATTTGTAGTGATGTCAATGGCATCACTTGCACTACATCCACCTTTAGTTACAGTTACAGAATAAGTTCCCGCAGTATTTACCGAGATCGTTTGTGTAGTTGCTCCTGTGCTCCACAGATATGTTGCTCCAGGGTTTCCTGCATCTAATGTTACACTGCTGCCAGAACATATCGAAGCATCTGGTCCGAGATTTACGATTGGAGCGGGATTTACAGCAACGTTAATCGCATCTGTTGAACTACATCCACCTGCAGTTACAGTTACAGAATAGGTTCCCGCAGTGTTTACAGAAATGGTTTGCGTGGTTGCTCCTGTACTCCACAAGTAGGTTGCTCCGGCATTGCCCGCATCCAATGTAATGCTGTTTCCTACGCATATTGTTGCATCAGGTCCCAGGTTCACATTTGGTGAAGGATTCACTGAAATATTGATTGCATCCGAAGCACTACATCCACCTTTTGTTACAGTTACTGAATATGAGCCAGCCGTATTTACAGTTATGGTTTGTGTGGTTGCCCCTGTGCTCCATAAGTATGTTGCACCAGCGTTACCAGCATCAAGTGTAATGTTTGTTCCGGAACAGATTGTTGCATCAGGTCCGAGATTTACAACCGGAGGCGGATTCACAGCAATATCTATAGCATCAGATGCACTACATCCACCAGCTGTTACAGTTACTGAATAAGTTCCTGCAGTACTTACAACAATCGTTTGGGTTGTTGCTCCAGTACTCCACAAGTAGGTTGCTCCTGCATTTCCGGCGTCCAGTGTAATATTTGAACCTGCACATATTGTAGCATCGGGTCCAAGATTTACTGTCGGAGCAGGTTTAGTTGTAATGTTGATCGCGTCGCTGGCACTGCAAGTTCCCTGAGTAACAGTTACAGAATAAGTTCCCGCTGAACTTACAGTAATCGTTCTTGTTGTTGCTCCGGTGTTCCACAAATAAGTCGCACCAACATTTCCTGCATCAAGTGTTATATTGGAACCGGCACAAATAGTTGCATCCGGACCAAGATCAACGACTATTGCAGATCCAACTGTAATATTAATAGCATCACTTGCACTGCATCCACCTTTAGTTACAGTTACAGAATATGTTCCTGCAGTATTTACCGAAATTGTTTGAGTGGTTGCTCCCGTGCTCCATAAATAAGTTGCACCTGCATTACCGGCATCGAGCACAACCGTTGAACCAGAACAGATTGTAGCATCTGGCCCAAGGTCAACAACCGGTGTTGGATTCACAGTGACATTTACATTATCACTTGCACTACATCCTCCAGCTGTTACTGTTACTGAATAAGTACCAGTTGTATTTACAGAAATGGTTTGCGTTGTTGCACCAGTACTCCACAAATAAGTTGCACCTGCATTTCCTGCATCTAATATTACTGGTGTTCCACTGCATACTGTTTGATCAGCACCAAGATTTACTGTTGGGCCGGGATTGACACTAATGTCAATACCATCGCTTGCACTACAGCCACCAGCCGTTACCGTTACTGAATAGGTTCCCGCAGTATTAACCACAATCGTCCTTGTTGTCGCACCTGTGCTCCACAAATAAGTAGCACCAGGATTACCTGCATCGAGTGTCATACTGGATCCTGCACAAATAGTGGCATCCGGACCAAGATTCACAACAGGCGGTGGAATCACTCCAATATTAATTGCATCGCTTGCGCTACAGCCACCAGCAGTTACCGTTACTGAATAAGAGCCCGCAGTATTTACAGAGATAGTTTGAGTTGTTGCCCCAGTGCTCCAGAGATAAGTTGCACCCACATTGCCGGCATCAAGTATGGTTGAAGATCCAAGACAAATTGATTTGTCGGGTCCTAAATTCACAGTTGGTGAAGGATTCACAGTAACATTAATTGCATCACTTGCACTGCAACCGCCGAATGTTACAGTTACTGAATAGGTGCCTGGAGTATTTACCGAAATTGTTTGAGTCGTTGCACCTGTGCTCCACAAATAAGTAGCACCAGGATTACCTGCATCAAGTGTCAGGTTATTTCCCGAACAAATTGTTGCATCCGGACCGAGATCAACTGTTGGCAAAGGATTAACCGTTACGTTAACAGCGTCAGATCCCGTACATCCACCCTGTGTTACTGTTACAGAATATGAACCCGTAGTATTTACTGAGATAGTTTGAGTAGTTGCACCCGTGCTCCATAAATAAGTCGCACCAGAAATTCCCGCATCAAGTGTAACGGAAGATCCGCTACATACTGTTTGATCAGGTCCAAGATCAACGGTCAAACTTCCACCTGTAACCGTAACCGGTTTTGTTGTCGAAGAAGTTACACCCGTTGAAGTCACTATCGTAAGGGTTACATTGTAAGTTCCAGTTGCTGCATAGTTGTGAAGCGGGTTCTGTGATGTTGAAGTATTACCATCACCAAAATCCCAACTCCAACTTGATATAGAGCCTGTGCAGACAGTTGTCGCATCTGTGAATTGTATGCTTATAGGTCCACACGGAGAAACAACTGATGTGCTGAAGTCTACAACTGCCGCAGGTTTTATTGTTACATTAATAGTGTCCGATCCGCTACATGTTCCATTCGTTACATCAACATAATACTTACCGGGCAGGCTTACAGAAATAGTTTGTGTGGTTGCGCCTGTACTCCACAGGAATGTTGATCCAGTATTACCTGCGTCAAGAGTTATTGATGTACCTAAACAAATGGCGGTATCATTTCCAAGATTTACACTAATACCAGTTCCGCCGCTAATTGTGATGCTCTTACTTGTTGTACTTGGAAGTCCGCTACTAGGCGTTACCGTTAGAGAAACCGTATAAGTACCTCCTGCCGCATAATTATGCAATGGATTTTGGGCAGTACTGGTATTTCCATCTCCGAAATCCCAGCTCCATCCTGTAATACTTCCAGTACAAACAGTACTCATATCTGTGAACTGAACTCCAATTGGAGTACAAGTTGAAACAACCAGTGAACTGAAATCAGGAGTTACAGAAGGTTTAAGATCTACCTTGATATTATCGCTGGCTGTGCATCCACCTTTTGTAACCTGAACCGTATAAACGGTAGGTACAAATCCTGTAACAGTAAGTGTTTGTGTTGTTGCTCCGCCAGGATTCCAGAGATAGGTTGCTCCGGGATTTCCAGCATCAAGCACCAGGGTGCTTCCAATACAAAGTGCTGTGTCATTACCTAAATTCACTACAGGTGCACTATTTACCGTAATGAAATTTGGTTTAGATAAGGTTGCAGTAGCGCCTCCCATTGAAGTAACGGTAAGGCTTACTGTATAATTACCAGCCGCAGCATAAGTATGAGTTGGTTGAGAAAGTGTTGAAGTGTTTCCATCACCAAAATCCCATGACCACGATGTTATAAAGTCTGCGCAGGAGAATGAATTATCTGTAAATGTTACGGCAAGCGGTGCACAACCACTGGTTTTGTCTGCAACAAAATCCATGGTAATTGCAGGATCAACAATAATTTGAATATTATCAGTAACCGTAACTCCGCATTTAACTTTAGTAACAGTGTAAGTTGTTGTTGTTGTTGGAGATGCAGTAGGATTGTAGATAGTTGGATCATCTAAACCTGTGGCAGGAGACCAGGAGTAAGTAGCACCAGGTTCATTATTCGCGTCCAATTGTATTGAAGATCCGTTACATAAATGTTGATCCGGCCCAAGATCCACAGTTGGAGTACCAGAAGGATTTGGCAGGTTGATGGTTACTACCTTTGAATCTGCATTACCCATTCCATCATCCACACTTAATTGAATAGTATGGCTTCCACCCGTAGTGAAAGTGTGAATAGGATTTTGGGTATTATCAGGAGGACTTCCATCATTAAAAAACCATGTATACGATGCTCCTCCGCCACCACCTCCGCAGAAGGTGGATAAGTCATTGAATTGAACCTGTACATTGGTACAATTTGCAAGAACCGTATAATTCCAATCTACAGTTAAGGGAGGGCTTGAAGAGATCACAATCTGGTCAGTCCCAATACAACCCAGGTGATTAATTTCTGCAGTATAAGTATCTGCAGTATTAACAAAAACGTACATGGTACCCGTAAAAATTACATTACCAGAACCATCATACCAGGTATATTCAAAATCGTTTGTATAACCACTATTATCCATCAACAGGGCGTTGGAACCGTCGCAAATAGAAAAGTCCGGACCAAGATCCGGAGTGTATTTAGCGCCTGAAGAAATGTATCCTGTTTTAGTTATTGTAGCGGTAGCATTCGAAGCCGTGGTAACCGTAAGTTTGACATCCCATGTTCCATCATTTATGAAGGTGTGCGAAGGATTTTGGACACCTGTCACTATCGGTGAACCATCACCGAAATCCCAGGTCCAGTTCACAATTGGATCTCCTACGTTGAAGGTGGAATTGTCTGTGAAAACTGTAGCTAATGGAATACAGCCCGATGTCACAGAAGCAGAGAAATCTGCTGTTAAAGCAGACTTCGGTTTTCCAGTCTCGTTGTTAGCCCAAATATTATTAAACGCTAATAATATTAAGGGAACAAACAGTAAAATTCTCTTCATAGGAAAATCATTCTTGGGTTTATTCAGGATATAGACAACCGAGTTATAACGAACGAAAAATCTTTAAATTGTTGCAAACCACATGCTTAAAAAAAAATTTTTGGATACCCTCAGGACGACTAATTTGTGCATTCTAAATCAAAATAGGGCTGATCTCGCAAATTACCATACAGCAAATCCTGAGCAGGATTGACATTGTTGACATAGTGGGCGGCTTTGTCAGACTGAAGAAAAGAGGCACGAATTACCTCGGTTTATGTCCTTTTCATAACGAAAAAACTCCGTCGTTTACGGTGTCTCCTACCAAGGAAATTTATAAGTGTTTTGGGTGTGGCCGAAGCGGAAATGCGATTGGTTTTTTGATGGAGCATGAAAAGTATAGCTATGTTGAGGCTTTACGATGGTTGGCAAATAAATATAATGTGACCATTGAAGAGACTGAAACCAGTCCGGAATTGAAGCAAATCCGCCAGGTTGCCGACAGTCTTTATATCATTAATGGTTTTGCCCAAAAGTATTTTTCAGATATCCTTTTTGAAAGTGAAGAGGGTATCGATATAGGATTGAGTTACCTGAAAGAGAGAGGATTCAGAGAAGAGATTATTAAAAAATTCCAGCTGGGTTATGCGCTCAACAAAAAAGAAGCTTTCGCAACGGAAGCTCTTTCCGCTCAATATAATCCGGAACTTTTAGTAAAGACCGGTCTCGTTGTTATACGGGATGAAAAACCAACGGACAACTATAGGGGCAGAGTTATTTTCCCGGTTCATAATCAAACCGGGAAGGTTTTGGGATTTGGAGCAAGGATTATTGCAGGTAATGACAGGGCTCCCAAATACATTAATACTCCAGAAAACGAAATCTACGTCAAAAGTAAAATCCTGTATGGATCTTATTTCGCCCGTCAGGCAATTGACAAGGCTGAAGAATGTCTGTTGGTTGAAGGATACACAGATGTGATATCTCTCCATCAGGCAGGAATTGAAAACGTAGTTGCCAGCGGTGGAACTTCGCTTACTCCCGACCAACTAAGACTGATTAAAAAATATACATCCAACCTTACTATTATATACGATGGTGATTCCGCAGGCATAAAGGCTGCTTTAAGAGGATTAGATCTAGCACTGGAAGAAGGATTAAATGTGAAACTGGTCCTGATTCCAGATAATGAAGACCCGGATAGCTATGTAAATAAAGTGGGTGCTTCCGGTTTTAGAAATTTTCTTGAAGCAAATAAAAAGGACTTTATTCTTTTTCAACTTGAAGTCTCACTTCGTGATGCCGGTCGGGATGCGAAGAAAAAATCTGAAGTTGTTAATCGGATTGCGGAAACTATTTCCAGGTTAAATAAAGCAGAGGATTTTACCCGGCAACAAGATTATATCAGGCAATGTTCCGAACTCCTGAAGATTGACGAAACGGGCTTAAATACACTTGTAAATAAATTCATCAGGGAAAGAGTTTCAAAACAGGAATACAAAAATGCTGCAGAAAATGCATCCGAATATCAGGATACAGAAACTGCTCAAATTCCAGACGAAGAAGATGATGCTTCTCTCCTTCTGCGAAAAGATGAATTGAATGAAATGAATATAGTGAGGGCATTAATTGAATTTGGCACTAAATCATGGGATGAATCACGAACCGTTGCAGATCATTTGTTCGAAGAATTTGAAACTAACGGATTAAACGAACTTTTCGATAATAAAAACCTCCTCAAAATAATCGATACCTTCAAAACGTGGTATGAGGCAGGACTGGATCCGGGTCCTAAAAATTTTCTTTATCATGAGGATCATTCAATGAGTTCTCTTGCCATTTCATTAATGGAATCCCCCTATGAACTTAGCGTAAACTGGAAAGAACATTATGACGGACCGATGCCGGGAAGAGAGGAATTATATCGGGAAGAAGTGTTGTCAACCATGAGTTATCTTAAGCTTCGAAAAATTAAAAGATTAATTGACGAGAATCAGCGTGACATGGAAAAAATTCATACCGTGGATGAACAAATGACGCTAATACAAACTCATCAGCACCTGAAGCAACTCGAAATAGAAATAACCCGCCAAATGGGAACTGTCATTTTTAAGTAAGCAGCATATCACTATAAGACTCTGAAATCAAATCTTTTTTTCGAATAGCAAATTTGTCGAGATAAAATTCACATTGTTCCTGCAACTTTTTTTTGTCGTTAGTTCCTGAATCGTCAATGGCCTCGATTTCAATAAAATTTCCCAAATTTTCAACGATGTCAATATGAAATTTCACATTTGCGAGGAAGTAAATTTCGCGATTCTTAAAAACCTGAACCCTAACATCCATTGTATTTTCTAAAATAGACTTGAGTTTGATTATATCAGATGGATGGTATAAGATCACCGAAGATTCTTTGGGTCCTTCCTGATTTTTTCTTTCGTAATAAATCAATGCATTTTCAATCAAACCTTCTCGAAGTTTGAGGCGGCCTTTAGGGGTGATAAAATAAGTGTCGCGCTGAAAATCTTTCCCAACATAACGCGCATTGTGTTCGATCAAATAGGTCCTTACATGGGTAGGATCCTCGCACCTGGCTTTGATTTCTACATTGAGGAACATAAAAAAAGATTATCAGTTTGCAATTATCCTGATAATCTTTTTCAAAAGGAAATCAATTCGTTTATTTTTCTAACGGATTCTTTTTGCTTGAAAGTAACTTCACAATGGTGGATTCAATTCTTGCCTGCCTTGCTTCATTCCCAGCTTCGCTGATCCACTTCAAATATTCTTTCTTGTTTGTAAATGAAAGTTTATCAAAGAAATCACGTGCTTTTTTATTTTTGGAAAGTGATTTTTCCAGGTCGACAGGTGCAGTGACTGTGCGCGCCTTCATATCAATTCCTTCAACTTCAATGGGAGTTGGAACAGGAACAGTTGGTCTAGAAGGAATTTTGATTTGTTCGGGTTTCTTAAACCTGGTGGCTGTCCAAACATGATCCAGCGCAACCTGTCTTACACTTTCAAATCCACTTTGATTGAGCAACTGCCAACTGCAATCTCTGTTGAGGTCACTTACTATTTTTGAGGTCGTTTTGGGATAAGCTACCCATAATTTTCCTTCTTCATTAAGTGCAGGCAGTACATCCTTTAAAATACCATTTAACTGGTTTGCATTGATCGCAAAAACCAAAGCGAAGTCAATTTTCCTGGATTTTAATAACGGAGTTACATTTTTAGCGAAAGAAAGCTTCGCAAACTGCTTTTCGATTGAGGAAGGAAGACCTTGAATTAATAAGTTTTTTTCCTCTGAGAGTTGAAGTTTCTCAAACATAGTCTGCATCATGCTTCAACGGGATTTAAAAGTTCAAAGAGTGTGCAAAGTTAAATAAACAAAAGTTTACAAGCAACTTTTTGAACCTAAAAAAACGCGCTTTTCCTTAACCAGCAAAGATTATGTCAGATTTACTATTATCGATTCATCGGTTTGTAATACTTCATTGCCTCTTGAGCAAATTCTTTTACCTTTTCAATTCTCGTTGCATCCGATGGGTGTGTGCTTAAAAATTCAGGTGGTTGACCAGCCCCTGAGCTTGCATTGGCCATTCTCTGCCAAAATGTGATTGCTTCATTGGGGTTATATCCGGCTAGTGCTGCGAATATGAGGCCATAATGGTCAGCTTCTAATTCCTGCTTCCTCGAATTTGGTAATAATACACCCACCTCGGCGCTAGGTGCGTACACCTGATTAAAGATATTGCTCACTTGTGGATTGCCTGAAGTAAGAACTCCACCTGCTACTCCAATTCCCTGGGCAATTAATTCCTGGCTCATTCTTTCGTTTCCATGTTGGGCTATCGCATGTGCGATCTCGTGACCCATCACAACAGCCAGGGCTGCTTCATTTTGAGTCACAGGCAACAGTCCCGTATAAACGACTACTTTGCCACCTGGCATACACCAGGCATTTATTTCTTTCGAATCTACAAGATTAAATTCCCACTGATATCCTTTTATGACATCACCTTTACCTTGCGAATTATAATAATTCGTAATTGCTGTTGCTATTCTGGAGCCAACCCTGCTGACCATTTCGGCATCCTTGCTTACCGTTTTGGATACCACTTTATTTTGAGAAAGAAATGTAGCGTACTGACTTTTAGCTTCTGTTTGTAGTTCGGATTCAGGAAGCAAATGCAACTGGTTTCTTCCCGTTACAGCGTTCTTGGTACATGAAATCCCAATACATGATACAAATGAAGCAATTAAAATAATTCTAATCATAACATATGAATTTAGTCGATCCATAAATAGCATGTCAATACTTATACCAAATAATTGGCATCTTGAGTGTAAGCAGTATTTAATTACGATTTATAATTAGAAGCGGGCACTGTTTCGGCGAATTCTTCGACGATCGCGATATTTGAGAATAGGCGCTTTGCTTTCGCTGCCTTTCAATAAACGCGTGATATTTTTTTGATGGGTAAGAATCACAAGAAGTGCTACTGCGACAGCGAATATTCTATAGGCATCATTTTCAACGTTGAAAATTACAAGAATGAAAATAGGAAATGCCAGACTTGCTAAAATTGAACTCAGTGAAACAAATCGCGTAAGATAAAGTACCAGCAGAAAAATACCCACACAACAAAGTGCAGTCCATGGTGAAATGCCAAGTACTAAACCAAATAATGTTGCTACCCCTTTTCCTCCCCTGAATTGTGCCCAAATGGGGAAGATATGTCCCAAAACTGCCGCCAAACCAAGTCCGATCTGGAAATTGGTCCTCGCGAAATTATCCACAGCATAATGAGGAATAAGGAAAGCAAGTTTCACAACCAGGAAACCCTTGAGCATGTCAATTATCATTACAAGAGTTCCATACCTGGAGCCTAAAACGCGATAAGTATTCGTTGCACCCGAATTACCGCTACCATAATCCCTGATATCAATATTGAAAAAACCACGACTCACCCAAACCGCTGTTGGTATAGAGCCAATAAGATATGCCAGAACAACAAGAGCGATTTCGTTCATGAGATACCAGGTTGAATTGAGGAATGCAAATTTAATCTATTTTAAAGGACCCTAGAAATCAAATTTATCATAAGGTCACACCTTTTTAAACGTTATACATAGCCAATTATTTCTCCTTTGAATGCTCAATTTTGAAAGCCCGTGACTTTCAGCAGCATTCAACATATCTGCTTCATCCTCCAGTAAGTATCCACTCGTAATCAAAATCCCCCCAGGCGCAAGCGTATTAGAAATAACTTTTATATTACTCAGAATCACCAGCTTATTGATGTTGGCCAAAATTAAATCCCATGAATCATCTGAAGGGAAAACGCCAGTATTAGATAAACTTACGTTATCTACGTGATTTTCCAAGAAATTTTCCTCAGCATTTCTAATACTCCATTCATCATGATCAATTCCCAGAATTTTTGACGCGCCAAGTTTCGAAGCCAAAATCGCCAGAATTCCTGTGCCTGTTCCAAAATCTGCAACGCTCTTTTTTTTCAGATCCAAATTCTCAAGTGATTGAATCATCATGTAAGTGGTATCATGATGACCCGTGCCAAAACTCATTTTTGGAGTAATCACAATTTCATACCTGACACCGGTTATTGATTTATGAAAGCCTGCCCTTATCCCAACAAAATCATTTACAACAACCGGATGAAATTCAGATTCCCAAATGCTGTTCCAGTTTTTCACCGGAATAACGGTATTAGAAAATTCTAATCCGGATTTCACTGCCAATTCTTTCAAAACAACTTCATCAAAATGCGATTCAGGAATGAATGCTTTTAATATTCTTCCATCTTCTTCAAAACCTTCATATCCTATTTCAGAAAGTAAAGCAATCAGAATTTCATTCTGAAAATCTTCTTTAGTTTCAAATTTCACTTCAATATACTGTTCCATGCAGTCGCTTGAAAAAGGTAGTTTCTAAATCAGTAAAAGAAAAAACCATCAATCAGGACCAATTTTATTTCTAAGGATCGGTCTGAACTGATGGTTCTACTTATTCAATTCGTTGGAATATTCCAACCTGGTTTCTTAATTAGTAGCTTCAGGCTTTCCAGGTTCTGCTGGTCTTGGCCTTGGTGCCATTTCAGGTTTTGGCATCAACACTTTTCTGCTCAACTTAAATTTACCTGTCTTGTGATCAACTCCAATCAATTTTACTTTAACCACATCACCTTCTTTCAATACACCTTCCATACTCTCCAGTCTCTTCCAGCTGATTTCACTAATGTGAAGGAGACCCTGCTTACCAGGAAGGAATTCAACAAAGGCGCCGAATTCTTTAATGCTCTTCACAGTTGCTTCATACACATCTCCCACTGAAGGAACTGCTACAATTCCTTTAATCCATGCTACAGCTTTATCCAACCCTTCTTTTGCCGGAGAGAAAATGCTTACTTCTCCAACATTACCCACTTCTTCAATATTGATTGTTGTACCAGTAGACCTTTGAATTTCCTGGATCACTTTTCCTTGTGGTCCGATTACAGCACCAATAAATTCTTTGTCGATGAACAATTTCTCCATGCGCGGAGCATGCGGCTTCACTTCTTCACGTGCAGCAGGCATTGCAGCATACATAGCATCTAAAATATGCAGACGACCTTTTCTTGCCTGTTCAAGTGCTTCCCTCATGGTTGACATGCTAAGTCCATCCACTTTGATATCCATTTGAACTCCGCAAATTCCTTCACGTGTTCCGGTTACTTTAAAATCCATATCACCCAGATGATCTTCATCACCAAGGATGTCAGTAAGAATGGCATATTTATTATCAGCAGGACGAGTAATCAATCCCATGGCAACGCCACTTACGTGTTTAGGAACTGGTACACCAGCATCCATAAGTGCGAGTGATCCTGCGCAAACAGTCGCCATGGATGATGAACCGTTCGATTCTAAAATATCACTTACAATTCTCACCGTGTATGGGTAATCGTTACCTGGCATCATTTGTTTTAAAGAACGCATGGCAAGGTTACCGTGGCCAACTTCTCTTCTGCCCGGCGCTCTCAAAAATTTCACTTCGCCGGTAGAAAATGGTGGAAAGTTATAATGGAGGATGAATTTTGCGTAGTCGGATGTCGCAGCACTTTCAACAAGTAAAGAATCAAGTGGAGTTCCTAAAGTTACAGTTGATAAAGCCTGTGTTTCACCTCTGGTAAACAAGGCAGATCCGTGAGGAGTTGGAAGAATATCGACTTCCATACTGAGAGGTCTAACATCTTCAAGTTTTCTGCCATCCAGCCTGATCCTGTCATCCAGGATCATATTTCTAACCAGCTCCCATTTCAGGTCCTCGTAATATTTTTTTGCGAGCTTTTTATCTGCGTCAGTAGCTTCTTCACCGAGAGCAGCAATCACTTCATCTTTCACGGCGTCGAATGCTTCGGATCTTTCGTTTTTACTGGTGCCTGATCTTGAAATCTGATTTACTTTATCCGTGGCAACAGCAATTACTTTTTGCTGAATTTCTTCATTCTGTACTGGCTTAGTATAATCGCGTTTGGAGTTGATTCCTAATTTGGCTCTCAATTCTTTTTGAGCCGCGATTTGAATTTTAATTGCTTCATGTGCAATTTCCAGAGCCTTAACCAAATCTTCTTCTGAACATTGCTGAGATTCACCTTCCACCATCATTAGGTTCTTTTCAGTTGCTGCGATGATGAAGTCCATATCTGCTTTTGCTAATTGGGTACGGCTTGGGTTCACGATGTATTCGCCATCAATACGTCCAATTCTCACTTCAGAAATCACTTCTTTGATGGGAACATCTGAAACGGCAAGAGCCGCAGATGCAGCCAGACAGGCAAGTGCATCAGGCACTACTTCGCTGTCACTTGAAACGAGGGTTATGATCACCTGAACATCACAAAAATAATCTTCAGGGAAAAGTGGGCGAAGAGCGCGGTCAACCAGGCGGCTGATCAATACTTCGTAATCACTTAATCTGCCTTCACGTTTAAAGAATGATCCGGGAATTCTTCCGGCAGATGCAAATTTTTCCATGTAATCAACAGAAAGAGGAAAGAAATCCTGTCCTTCTTTCGGCTCTTTATTTGCGACAACAGTAGCAAGCAAAATGCAATTGCCCTGGCGCACTGTAACCGAACCATCAGCCTGACGGGCAAGCTTACCTGTTTCAATGGTTACAATTCTTCCACCACCCAGATCAAATGATGTGTTTGTAGGTTGAGAAAGCATAATTTGAAATAATTTTTGATTTACTGTTTACAAACGGGAGGGAAATGAATTTGGAATTCAGTAAATCCTGTAGTTAATGAATAAATATCTCAATCAATAAAAGCACGATTCCCAACGGTAAAACCAGTTGGGAATTGCGAACTATCATTGATTCACTTATTTTCTAATTCCAAGTTTTTCAATCAAAGCACGATAACCCTGGAGGTTTTGCTTGCTTAGGTAAGTCAGCAATCTCTTTCTTTGACCAACCAGTTGCATGAGTCCGCGATGTGTTGCGAAGTCTTTTTTGTTGGACTGAAGGTGTTCAGAAATGTGGTTAATGCGCTCAGTTAATGAGGCGATTTGACCTTCGATAGAACCGGTATTCTTTTCGTTTCCACCAAAGTCAGCAAAGATTTTCTTTTTTTTGTCAGCGATTAAAGTTGGCATCTCAAACTAATTTTTAAAACATCCCAATATTATATCTCGAATTTCGGCGGCAAAGGTAGGGAAAAACAGTTAAGTACAAAAGTAAATCTTTCATAACGTATGAATACCCAATGCGATAGGAAGGATTTAAAGCAGTGCTTTTATTTTAGAACCTTGAGATTCAGGCTATAAAGAACGACAAATAAAATTCCCACAAAAGTAGCTCCTGAACTCAGGAACAGTCCAACAATGCTATGGACCCCGTAAGCCGTAAAAACGCCAACCACTCCTACAAGGGTTCCGAGGACATAAACCCAGAATCCGGCGCGCATCAGCTTAATCATTAGAAATGCCCCAATAATGTTCAAAATGCAACTAATCACCTTAAAAATCGCATTCACTCGAATATTCTCGGGTTTTAAGGTTTCCTCAAGGGCGTTAGTCACCTTATCAGTGATTCTGGCTCCTTCGCTGTTTGAAGAGACATCTGCACGTTCACGGGCATCATCTATAGCTTTCTGAGCAATTTGGGAAGCTGTGTCTGCAGTTATATAGTTTGTAAAGCCACCAATAATTCCCCAACTGCTTCCCAAAAAAGTTAGGATGCACAGTATGGTCAGCAAAACAGGTCGCTGAGGAGCCGGAGTTATAACGGGACTAGTTGCGTAATTTTCCATTTGGAAGCTTAAAATTTTGTACAATCATAATAAATAAATCCCGATGATTTACTTTTTGAGATTACAAATAAATTTGCAGCTTATTATGCGTTAGAATTCTGCCTATCTTAAACCGCCTTTCAAATCCTTTTGGTGAAGAAAATCTATTTTACGGTTACCAATGAGCTGGTATTCGATCAGCGGATGCAAAGAATCTGTAATTCCCTTCAGGCCGCTGCATACGATGTAATCCTTGTAGGAAGAAAATGGAAAGATTCTCCAGAGTTATTTACAACAACATTCAGACAAATAAGACTCACCTGCATTTTTAAAAAAGGGAAAATTGCCTACCTGGAATACAATTTCAAATTGTTTTTCTTTTTGCTTTTCAGAAAAATTGACCTGATATGCGCCATTGACCTGGATACCATTTTGCCCTGTTATTTCATTTCAAAAATCAAACGAATACCAAGAGTTTACGATGCCCACGAACTTTTTTGTGAAATGAAAGAAGTAGTATCGCGTCCCATGATACATAAAATTTGGAAACGAATTGAAAAATTCACTGTTCCCAAATTCAGGCATGGTTATACCGTGAATGAAATGATAGCTGAAGAATTCAGGAAGATGTACGGTCTGAGTTATGAGACCATAAAAAATGTACCCAGGTTAAAGGAAATGGAAAGGCCACAGGAAGATGGACAGGGTTTCATTATCTACCAGGGAGCAGTAAACGAAGGAAGAAGTTTTGAAACACTGATTCCTGCTATGAAAGATGTAAATTCTATTCTCAAAATTTATGGGGATGGAAATTTTTTGGAACAGTCCAAAAATTTGGTCCAGAATCTGGGCCTGGAGAATAAAATAAAATTTGAAGGAAAATTAAAACCCACTGATTTAAAAAAAATTACTGCAGAAGCAAAAATTGGAATGACCCTGTTTGAAAATAACGGGCTAAGTAACTACTATTCTTTGGCGAATCGGTTTTTCGACTACATCCACGCTGAAATTCCCCAGGTTTGTGTGGATTATCCCTGTTACCACCAGATTAATGAAAAATTCGAAATTGGACTCCTTATTAAAGAACCCACCCAGGAAGAAATATCGAGGGCAGCGAACAATTTGCTTCAGGATCAGGTTTTATATAAAAGACTTAAGGAAAATTGCAGAAAAGCGAAGCAGGTTCTGAACTGGCAAACCGAAGAGATAAAATTGATCGCGTTTTATAAAAATATCTTTCGTTGAGTAACGAAAAACAAATACATATTGTTTGCCTGGATGTGCCTTACCCACCCGACTATGGCGGTGCATTCGAAATGTTTTATACAATCAAAAATCTTTCACAGCAAAATGTGCGGATACACCTTCATTGTTTCGAATATGGAAGGGGCATACAGAACGAATTGAATAAATATTGCGAATCAGTAAACTATTATCCAAGAAATGTTGGTCATCGGGGATTCTCTCATAAATATCCGTACATAGTTTGCTCAAGGGGCAATGAGGAACTTCTTACAAACCTTTCACGCGATGAATTTCCAATTTTGCTCGAAGGAATTCATTGCAGTTATTTTCTCGATCAGGACAGACTTAAGAACCGCAAAGTTATACTCAGGCTCCATAATGTAGAATACAAATACTATGACCACCTGAGAAAAAGTTCATCTCATTTATTAAAAAAATTTTACTACTGGAACGAAAGCAGGCTATTGAGAAAATATGAAAAAAGAGTCATTGCAAAAGCCGAAAAAATTCTGGCAATTTCTGAATTAGATAAAGCGGAATTTCAAAGTGAATTTGGTTCTGGTAATATTTCTTATCTCCCGGCATTTATTCCGTGGAACCATGTGATGTCAAAAGATGGCATGGGGTCTTTTTGTTTATATCACGGGAATCTATCTGTTCCCGAAAACGAGAAGGCTGCCACCTGGCTCATGGACGAAGTTTTTAATGATTTAGAGATTCCTTTTGTAATTGCGGGAAAAAATCCAGGAAGCCGATTGAAGTCCCTTACCAGGAAAAAATCGAATTTTTGCTTGCTGGAAAATCCTTCAGGAGAAGAAATGCAGGATTTGATTTCAAAAGCACACATACATGTCCTTCCGTCTTTTAATAATACAGGTGTAAAATTCAAACTGCTAAATGCAGTTTTTTGTGGCAGACATTGTATCGCCAATGATTCGATGGTAAATGGAAGCGGACTTGAAACGGCCTGTCATATTGCAGGAAATTCTGCAGGATTCAAATCCATCCTCATTCAATTATACCACCAGCCTTTCACTGAAGAAGAAATCCACTTGCGAAACGGACTCTTGCAAAAAATATATGATAACAGAATAAATGCAGAAAGGCTTATTCGATGGATATGGTAGCATTATCCACTACCCTGCCCCTCTCCGTTTTGATGGTTCTTGCAGGAAATTTATTGATCACCATATAATCATGCGTAGCCATAATAATTGTTGTGCCGTAGTCCTTACAAATATGGAACAGGAGCTGCATGATTTCATCAGAAGTTTCAGGATCCAGGTTTCCGGTAGGCTCATCGGCCAAAATTAATTTGGGAGAATTGAGTAGCGCCCTCGCAACATCCACCCTTTGTTGTTCACCACCGGAAAGCTCAAAGGGAAATTTAAACCCTTTGGTTCTCAAACCAACCTTATCCAACACATCATTTATTTTTTCTTCAACCAGTTTTTCATCTTTCCAACCCGTTGCCTTCAAAACAAATTTTAAATTATCGTGCACATTGCGATCTGTGAGTAATTGAAAATCCTGGAAAACAATACCCAGGTTTCTTCTGAGAAAAGGAATTTTTTTCCAGTCCATATTCCTAAGATTATGCCCAACCACTGATCCATCACCTTCCTTTAATTTCAATTCGCCATAAAGCGTTTTAAGCAAACTGCTCTTTCCTGTGCCAGTCTTACCAACCAGGTAAACAAACTCTCCTTTGTGAACAGAAATATTTACGTCCTGAAGAATCAAAGAATTCCCCTGGTAGATATTAGCATGTTGCAATTCCAAAATAACTTCAGACATGTACAATTAGATTGTTGGTATCAAAATTACAGTATAACCTCTTGCAAATAAAGGATACTTTCCACTAACCTGTCCACAAAAATTCTAAAATTTTCTAAAAACTAAAAAAATAGTTGTAAAACTAAATTTTTAGTTTTATGTTTGTTTCATGAATCAATTTTACACAACTCATGAAGAATTTAACTAAGTCGGAAGAACAAATTATGCAGGTGATTTGGAAACTGGACAAAGCTTTTCTACGCGAAATCATTGATGAGCTCCCCAATCCAAAGCCTCACCAGAACACTGTAGCCACGGTGATTAAGATACTGGTTGAAAAGGAATTTGTAGGCATACATGTTTTTGGAAGAACTCACCAGTACTATCCCTTAGTAAGTAAGGAAGCCTATTCAAAGTCGACCATGAAGACGATTGTGAAGAGTTATTTTGAAGGCTCATTTAGTAATGCCGTGTCTTTTATGGTTAAAGAAAATAATCTGAGTCTTGAAGAGTTGGAACAATTACTGAAAGAATTGAAAAAACAACGCTAATCAATTTGGAGTGATCTATTCTGGACCCAAAACGAATTCAATATTATGGTAACGCTGCTGTATTATTTGCTTAAAGTCGTGATTTGCTCTGGTATCCTTTATGGTTATTATCGTTTGGCTCTGCATAATAAAGTCTTCCATCACTGGAATCGCTTTTATCTCCTTTTTTCTGTGATATTATCCCTCACCTTACCCCTGATCAGAATAAATATTTTGCATCAACCAGGAAGGGATGACAGCCGGGTTATCCATTTGCTTACTGCAGTTTCAAGTGGCGACGAGATTGTTTCGGAAGCAAGCCGAAATTCAGGTTTCCAGGTTTCATCTGAACAATTATTGGCCATGGGATATGGAATTGTTTGCTTCATATTCATCATACTTTTCTGTCATACGCTTTGGACGGTCTACAAGCTGGCTTCGAAAAATCACACTCAAAAAATTCATGAAATCAATTTTGTAAATACAGAAGCGAAGGGTACCCCCTTTTCTTTCTTCAATTATATTTTTTGGAACAGGAATATTGAAATCAATTCAGAAACCGGTCAGCAAATATTCAGGCATGAGCTGGCACATGTTCGCGAAAGGCACAGCTGGGACAAATTATTCCTGAACCTTGTACTATTATTTTTCTGGAGCAATCCCATCTTCTGGCTTATCAGGAGAGAATTGAATATGATTCATGAATTTATTGCAGATAGTAAATCACTCGATCAACATGATACAGCAGCTTTCGCTGCTATGATATTGCAATCGGTTTACCCGCGTCACCAGTTCAATCTCAACAATTATTTCTTTTATTCACCTATTAAACGCCGCTTACTTATGCTCACAAAAATGAAAAACACCAGGGTCAATTATTTTAGCCGGATCCTCGTACTGCCGTTGCTAACATTAGTTTTTGTTGCTTTTACTTTAAAAACAAAAAAAGCAGAGATTACCAGCACTTTTTACAATCCCGGTCCCCTGTCCAGGACCGTTACTATTATCATCGATGCCGGGCATGGCGGAGATGATTATGGAGCGAGAGGCGCAAATGGTGCGATCGAAAAAGATATAAACCTCGCGATTGCCAAAAAAGTGAAGGAGCTAAACAGGAATGACAAGATAGCTATTTTGCTCACCAGGGATAAAGATGAAACGATGGATGTGAGGCAGCGCCAGACTTATGCCACCTCCGTTGGCGCTGATGCCTTTGTTTCTCTTCATGTAAATACAACCAGTCCACAACTCAAAAATGAAACAGATAGTTCGGGGTTTGTTGTTTATGTATCCTCAAAAAATAAAAACATTGAAGCCTCCAGCGCAATGCTTGGTGGGTTCTTCATTGACCAAATGAAGGATGTATATAGAACCTCATCTATACTAAGAAAAAGAATGGAGGAGGGAATATGGGTTCTGGATGCACCGGGGATTAGTTATCCTTCCATATTAATTGAGTGTGGCTACCTGACTAATCCCGTTGATACGAAATTCATCATGAATGAAAAGAACCAGGAAATTATTGCCAGGAAGATTCTGGCGTCGGTTGAAAAATATGTGTCAAATGCTATTCCTAACTCCAGCGTCAACTATGGTACAACAACAGGCGCGGATTCAGTACCTGCTGTTTGGGCCAACAAAAAAATCAAATTCATGGATTTCACAGTGGACGGAAATGTAATCGTCACTTATAATAATGGCAAGCAGGAGTTCATGAGTTTGTCTGATGCAGAAAAAGGTGGCCTGGTTCCTCATTCATTAGATCAACCCACCAGCATGAAAGGCAAGCCAATAATTATAATCGATAAGAAAGTCATGCCTGAAAGTTTTGATCTTAACCAAATCAAAGCTGAAGATATATTGCAGATTGAAGTTTATAAAGATGGTCCCGCCACTAAACAATATGGCCAAAGGGCAAAATATGGAGTAATTGCAATTACATTGAAAAATCCTGCTTTAAATACAGCAAATAAAACTCCAAAAAATGTTTTGTATATCGTTGATGGAAAAGAAATGTATACAGACGACCCGAATTCTTTGTTTGATCCAAAAGATGTTGTTGAAGTTACAGTGCTTAAAGAAGCTGATGCGATTAATAAGTTTGGAGTTAAGGGACAAAATGGAGTTGTAATTATTAATACCAATGGCGCTCCCCGGAAAGATAATGTGACTACAATTTTTCCTGAGCGATCTGATGATCTTTATGTTGGTATAGACAACCCGGCGCATTACTGAACGGTCCTAAATGGAACCCTGCCAAACAAAACGGTTATCCCGTAAATATGAATTACCAAATTTCCGTGACGTTGAGTGCAGATGATTTAAAATAAGTGCATGTTAAGAAACCTGCTGAAGACTTCACTAAGATGGTTATGGAACCATAAATTATTTGCGATTGTAAATGTTCTGGGACTGGCTTCTGCCCTAACCGTTGTCTGGTTCGCGCTTCTTTATATACAGTTTGAATACAGTTACGATCAATTCCATCAAAATTCCGAAAGAATATACAGACTGGTTACAGACGTAAACACGGCCTCTGGCACTAATTATCAAAGTAGTTCTGAACCGATGGTTGCAGGTCTGCAACAATCTTTTCCAGAAATAGAAAGTTCAACCAGGATATTTCTTGATTACCTATTGGTACAGAGAAATGAAAAAAATTTTGGTGAAGAGAAAATTGCTTATGCAGATTCTAATTTTTTTTCCTTTTTTAGCTTTCGACTAATTCAAGCCAGTCCTGATCCGCTTGGTGCACCTTTTAATATTATTCTTTCTCAAAAATCTGCAAAAAAATATTTCGGACTTGAAAATCCTGTCGGACAGCGATTAGTCGTAAACGGTAGGATTCCTGCTATGGTAACCGGAGTTATAGAAAACATGCCGGAGAATTCACAGTTCCACGCAGACATGATTTTTTCAATGTCCACATTAATCGCAGACTTCAATCCTTCAATAAAAGGTAGTTGGGGCTATTTTGGATTTTACAGTTATTTGAAATTGAAACAATCTACAGATGCTAAAATTTTTCAAACCAAATTAGATCCGTGGCTCAAAAAACAATTTTCAACTCCTAATACTTCTTATAAATTATCTATTGAGCCACTTACATCCGTTTATCTCCATGGTAAAGCCCGTGGATCCCGGACTGGTAGCATTGCGACAGGAAATTTATCGGAGCTAAACGCCTTTAAACTGGTCGCCATTTTTGTTTTAATATTAGCCTGTTTGAATTTCATAAATCTTTCTACCGCTTACTATTTCGAAAGGATCAAAGAAACTACTCTTCGAAAAATAATTGGGGCAAGCAGGTTTCAATTGATTGCTCAATTTCTTATGGATGCTACTATAGTTTCCTCTTTGGCATTTGTGTTTTCTATTGGCTTAGTCGTCCTGTTGCTACCTTTCTTTAATTCAATTTGTGGCAAAACAATTGCCAATAGCATTTTTACCAATTCAGAATACATTGCAATATTTTTAGGGATTGCATTATTATGTGGTCTTCTTTCGGGGATTTATCCATCAATAAACCAGATAAAAACCTCCAAAACATTCAGTTTAAAAGAAAAAATTTCTCTCAATAAAAGTTCAGGAATTTTGAGGAAGGCGCTCGTAGTGATTCAATTTTCGATCAGCATTATTTTTCTAATTACGGTTGCAGTGATTTATAAACAGGTAAAATTTATGCAAAGCCAGGACCCTGGATTTAGGAAAGACCATACCCTGGTGATCGATTATGAATTTGATGACAGGTTCACTCAAAATTTTGAATCCGTAAAAGATCAAATCAGAAAAATTCCAGGAGTAAGTGAGGTCTGTTTTTCCGGATGCATCCCCGGCAGGGCGAATAGAAAAAATCCTGTCTCCATAGAAAATAGTGAAGGAGAAATCGTAAATGCTCAGTGGGATTCGTATGCAATTGATGAAGACTTTATTAAGCAGTTCCAGGTTCAAACTATTGCTGGAAGGCCATTCTCGAAAGAAATGTTTACGGATAGTTCAGAAGCTATGCTTATTAATGAGACTGCAGCCAGGACCTTAGGATTTCATGATTTTCAAAAAGCAGTAGGAATTAGATTTTTAAAAGGGAAAGATTATGGGATAGTAAGAGGTGTGGTCAAAGATTTTCATTTTCATTCTTTACAGGAGGAAATTCAACCACTCACGTTCAGAATGAGTACGGGACGATTTACATTTATCTCGGTTCAACTTCATTCTACTTCAATCGAAAAAACCATTTCTGAACTTGAAAGAAAATGGTCTGAACTTGCACCGGGACTGCCTATGAGTTATTTTTTTGTTGACGATACTTTTAACGAATTGTACAGCTCTGAAAAAAGGTTTGGTAAACTGATGAGTAGTTTAACCTTAGCTGCTTTATTAATTTCTTCACTTGGATTATTTGGATTAGCAGCTTACAATTCTATCAGAAGAAAAAAAGAAATTGGAATTAGAAAAGCATTAGGCGCTTCCCTCGCCGGAGTGTATGGAATGCTAAGCTTAGATTTTTTGAAGCCTGTGCTACTTTCATTTTTATTCGCAATTCCCCTTGCCAGAATTATTACTGGTCGCTGGCTTGAAAATTTTGCCTACAGAACGAATATTGGTTTCGAAGTATTCTTCATGTCGGCATTAATTGTAGTAGGGGCGTGTATGCTTACGATTAGTTTCCACTGCTGGAAAGCTGCAAAAACAAATCCTGCTTCTGAATTGCGATCCGAATAGAGCGTAGTATGTTCAGTATGTTATCACTTCTTTGGGAGTAATTATATGGAGTTCTTTCCTGCTACTTCCCTCCACCCGGCCGATTACCCTCGCCTCAATGTTAAATGAGTTTGCGACTTTAATAATTTCGTCGGCATGCTGCGGATTTGTAAATATTTCCATCCGAATTCCCATATTAAACACTTCATACATTTCTTTGCTGGAAGAACCATTGGACTGCTGGATCAATTTGAAAATTAATGGAGGCTCGAAAAGATTGTCCTTAATTACTTTCATATTGCCAGGCAGATATTTCATGCATTTCGTTTGTCCCCCACCGCTACTATGTATCAATCCATGAATATTATCAAAATGTTCCTCTAACAATTTTTTCATTACTGGAGCAAAAGTGCGCGTTGGAGATAAAAGAAATTTGCCAATATTCAGTCCGGGAATTGTTGAACCTGGAACCTCTTGTGTGAGAGAATAAGGGCCGATATATACCACTTTATGATTCAGGTTTGGATCGAGGCTTTCCGGAAATTCATCTGCGTAAGATTTTTTCAACATATCGTGGCGTGCAGATGTAAGTCCGTTGCTTCCAATGCCACTATTGTATTGTGTTTCATATGAAGCCTGGCCATCACTGGCAAGTCCAACGATTACATCTCCCGGTGAAATCTTTTGATTGGTGATGAGTTTTGATTTGGGCCAGCGGGCAGTCATTGTACCATTTACTGCAATGGTTCTTACCACATCGCCCACATCAGCGGTTTCCCCTCCGAGATAGCTAATATTTATTCCGAATTTTTTTAGTGTCTCGAACATTTCACGGGATCCTTCGATTACCTGTTCAAGTACGGCGCCCGGGATCAATAATTTATTACGATCAATGGTAGAGTTAAAAATGATGTCATCGCAAATGCCCACGCAAAGGAGATCATCAAGATTCATCACAATAGCGTCCTGGGCTATTCCTTTCCAAACAGAAATGTCTCCTGTTTCTTTCCAGTATAAATATGCCAGGATGCTCTTGGTTCCCGCTCCATCGGCATGCATCACATTAACCCATCCGGAATCTTTACCCATATAATCGGGAAATATCTTGCAAAATGCATAGGGGTACAGTCCGGAATCCAGGTTCTTAATAGCGGCGTGGACTTCTTCTTTTTGAGAGGAAACCCCTCTTTCGCTGTATAGGCTCATGATTAATTATTAGAGGCTGCAAAAGTAAATATTCAGACATCAATATTCAATTTTCAATTATCCATTAGATTTGCGCGCAATTACAGTTAGCCGGCCCGGGAAATTTATATAGAATTCATAGTAATATATGCAGGTACATAAGGATATTGATCATCTACCGAAATTCAGGAACGCGGTAATTACGATCGGTACGTTCGACGGTGTTCATACCGGGCATCAGCAGATCATCAGGCAAATGCGGGAAGAAGCTCAAAAAATTTCAGGGGAAACGGTAATTATAACTTTCGATCCACATCCCAGGAAGATTGTAAATTCGGGATCTTCACTCAAATTACTCACAACTCTCGAAGAACGAATTGAATTATTGGAGAGATTTGGGGTGGACCATTTAATTGTAACTCCCTTTACAAAAGAATTTTCCGAGCTATCGGCTGAAGAATATTTACAGGAATTTCTGGTCAGCAGATTTCACCCCAAAACAATAATCATCGGATATGATCATCGCTTTGGCAAAGGAAGAGCTGGCGACTATAAATTATTGGAAAAGCTCGCACCAAAATTCGGTTATACTGTCCGTGAGATTCCTGAAAAAGTATTGGATGAAGTGGCGGTAAGTTCCACCAGGATCAGGCAGGCTCTTATGGAAGGAGATGCTGAAACTGCAAACGACCTGCTCGGATATGAGTTTTTCTTTGCGGGCAAGGTCGTACAGGGAGATAAATTAGGCAGGGAATTAGGGTATCCAACAGCAAATATTCAAGTCAACTCACCGGAAAAAATAATTCCCGGAAATGGGATTTATGCTGTTACACTCACAATTCAGAATCGTGCCATGCAATTATTCAAAGGCATGATGAGTATTGGAACAAGGCCCACTGTGAATGGGAAAGACTTAAGAGTTGAAGTGAATATTTTCAATTTTGATGAAGAGATTTATGGTGTTGAATTGAGAGTGAATATTATATCTTATATCCGGAAAGAAGAAAAATTCGACGGGCTTGAAACTCTAAAAAAAGCCATAGCCCACGATAAAATTGAAGTGCTCAAAATCTTTGAAGAAAACGGCCAGTAATTATTCCATCATTTTTACAACAAGTTCTTTCATTAGTGAAGCATCACTGGTTCCAATATCGTGAATTCCTATTGACCTTAGATTATAATGATGCAGAAGAAGGAGGATTTGTTCTGTGCCGCGGGCAGAATAATTTTTAGCTGCGTGCATGTAATCTTTTATGAAAAAAGGATGAACTCCAATTGCAGCAGCAATAGATTTCTCATCTCCGCCCTGCACAGCATAAAGCATATTTACTTTGCTGAAAAAATTATAGAGTGTAGGCAAAATCATTTGTATGGGCCCAGCTTTGGGATTTGCATCAAAATATTGAATGATTTTCGTTGCTTTTCCAAGATCCTTTCTACCAAGGGCCTCCTGAAGCTCAAATACATTGTATTCTTTACTAATACCAACAAAATTTTCAATATCCTCTTCCGTAATATTCTTTCTCCTATTTAGGTTGATGAGAATTTTATCGATTTCATTATTGATGCGGCTCAAGTCATTTCCAATATGATCGACTAATAACATCAAAGCTTTTTGTGATATTGAATAGCCTTTTTGCTCAACAAGTTCGTTTGTCCATTCGGGTAACTGACTTTCATAGAGCTTTTTGGTGGATAAAAGTTCACCGGATTGCTTTAAAATTTTGGCCAGCCTTGTTCGTCCATCTACTTTCTTTTGTTTGTAAGAGACTACGAAAATTGTAGTTGAAAGAGGGTGCTCTACATAAGTTTCCAGCTTATCAATATCCCTCATTTGCTGGGCCTCCTTAAGCAATACTACCTGTCTATCAGAAAACATGGGATAACGGCGGCAGGCATTAATGATATCCGGCCATGCTGCATCTTTTCCATAAAAAACAGTAAGATTAAATCCAGCCTCTGATTCAGAGAGTATATGATGTTCCGCATAATCTACAACCTGGTCAATATAGTATTCCTCCTCTCCCTCTAACCAGTAAACAGGTTTGAATATTTTCTTTTTCCAATCTGAAATGATCTTTTCCGCACTCATACTTCTGGTAGATATTTATAACCGGATTTGATATAAAATAATTCGAATTTTCTATTGGCAAATATCAGTAGTAATTCAGCTGGCTACAAAAATGTTTTGGTGTTCAAGCGTGGGGATATTCTTAAATCGCAGGATAATATTGGCTACAGTGGATACATCTTTCTGACAATAATTTACAATACGGGGAAGATTGTTTTCGTAATAATAAACTTCTCTAACCATGCTTCCATCTATATCATCTTTTGGTGTTGGTACGCCCAAAACTTCAGCCAGCAGTTTAAGGGAAATATAATTCTTATAGTCTCCAAACTTCCAAAGTTCCATCGTGTCAACAATATTGGTTTCCCAGGGTTTTCTTCCGCTGAACTGGAGATCGGCGGGTAATGGAATGCGGTGAATCATCATCCTTCTGCAGATATAGGGAATGTCAAATTCCTTCACATTATGTCCTGCAAAAGCAAACTGACCTCGTTTTTCGGTGAATTTAAAGATGAGTTCTACAAAAGATTTCAACAGTTCCGATTCATCGTCGCCGCTAATCGATTTCATTTTAAAACACAATCTTCTCTCAGAATCATGGTAAAAAAAGCCGGTTGAAATGCAGATTATTTTGCCAAATTCAGCCAGAATACCAGCCTTTTGAACATACATCTCATCAACCGTTTGATTTTCTGGCATGGTTTTGGAAATCTTGTCCACCCAGAGCCCTTTCCAGTAGTCTGAAAGCTGCTGGAATTCAGGAACTCCCGGGACGGTTTCAATGTCAAGAATAAGCAAATCAGTTAATTGTACCTGATGTATCACTTGGAACAAAATTTGTAAAAACCAACTTAAAAAATAAAAACTATGAGTGCTTCAAATTATCCTTCAGCATCAAGTCCATCACAACCTCCAAAAAAAGACAACCGTGGTATTATTTACGGTGTTCTTATTGCGGCCCTTCTTGGTACCTGGGGCTATATCATTTACGATAAAAGTAAAACCAAAGAAGTAATCCAACAAAAGGATGTTCAATATGCATCATTGGACTCTGTAAGAAACCAATTGATGACAGACTACCAGGCCGCTGAAATTCGTCTCGATAAAATGACGTCTGAAAATTCAAGACTCGACAGTCTTGTAAAAACTAGAGATAAAGATGTAGAAGTGATGAGATCCAAGATCAAATCACTGATCAACAAACAAGGTGCAACTGCAGCAGACCTCGCAGAAGCTCGCAAATTGATCAATTCGCTGAACGGAAAGATCGAAGAATATGTTCAGGAAATTGAAAGATTAAAAGGTGAAAACGCTACATTAACTACAGCAAATCAGACGCTGACTACAGAAAAACAACAGCTGACTGATACACTTACCACAACTCAGGCTGCGAAAAAAGACCTGGAAGGTAAGGTTGATGTAGGTTCCACTCTTAATGCTTCTAATTTTCAAATTGCTGCTATCAATCAAAAAAGCAACGGTAAAGAAGTTACCACTACAAAAGCTAAAAGAGCTGACAAATTCAGGATCTCTTTCGATGTAGAAAACAGACTTGCTACGACAGGAACTAAAGATCTTTATGTGATCGTTACAAACCCTGAAGGCAAAGTTGTAACTGAAGAAGGACTTGGTTCAGGTTCATTCACAACTCGCGAAGAAGGCGACAAAACTTTCACTAACAAAGTTTCTGTTGACTACGAACAAGGCAAGAAGAAAAGCGTAAGCTTTGACTTGAAACAAACTGAAAAATACACTCCTGGTACTTACAAGGTAGAAGTATATCAGAATGGCTTCAAGATCGGTGACGGAAGCGTTACCCTGAAAAAAGGTGGAATCTTCGGATAATAAAGAGTCGCTAGTCTATATAAAGAGAGACCGGGAGCTGGATACCAGCTTCCGGTCTTGTTTTTAGAAGAGTGCCCTCAATGCCGCTCTGCCAATATGAACCGTTCCTGACTGGCCCGCTTTTCTTCCCTCGTATTGAAAATTGAGTTCCAGAAATGAGGTGAGGCGTTTGGTAAAATCAAGAGTCCACAGATAGTTTTTCCCCGGCAATAATGCGTCCAGCATGATATAAGAAACCGTACTATTTGCAGCATTGGCAGGTGGGTCAACATAATTGATATTGCTATAAGTAAACTTCGCCGTAATAGAACTATTCGAAAGCACATTGTACTTCAATTCAACATTGATTGAATTAATCGTTGCAGTTTGAATTGAATCTGTATTTCGTTTATTGTCGTACTCATATCCCAGGGCAGCCCTCAAATTCGTGCCTTTGGTAAACACCAGTTGAGGCATTATCGAGTAGTACTTAACGTTATAATTTCTATTCGCAAAAGAAGGTGTTGAAAGGGCATTCACGCCGAACTTATTACTGAGCTCCAGTAAAAGATTTCTTGTAATATTCGCCCTTGCCTTCATGGTCCAGTCATCCAGTTTGTGGCTTTCATATCCGTAGGTCAGAAAAGCCTTGGCACTGCTGCGGACATTATTAAAATCAAGGCCCCATACATTACTGTACCGGTTAAACGAAAATGAATTGCTAAAAATCTGACTCAACGTAATAATTGAAGTATCGGCAATAGTATTGCTGAAAGGATTGAAATTTACCAGTTCATTCGATTTTTCTTTCTTGAAAATCTGGAGGGAACTTTGGAAATATAAACGCGCCAGAAATTTTTGAAAAGAATTTGCCTTGCTGATATTGATTGAGGCTCTTGGGTTAATATTCAGACTATAATTGAACTGCAAATAATTCGCACGAATAAATTCATTAGTAGGCGTAAACACCCTGACATATTTAGCCTGATCCTGGAATTTCGCAATTTCAAATTCATTGAGCTGAGGAATTCCATCACCATTGTAATCGATCCATGTATATTCACCCTGTCCCGCCGGAACTTCAAGATAGGTGAAATCCCTTTTTTGCTCCTGCCCTGTTCCCACCTCATAAAGCACATTACCATTTAATAAGCCTTTGAATTCATTAATAAAATATTCAGCCCTGCCCAATACACTTTCGTCGGGCTTTTGGTTTGTTACCAGTGTATCAAGTACTGTTAATTTCCTATATGTTGCGCTTAGGCGAAGCTGATGCTTCGGGTTTTTCATGAGGTCGGTATACATAGTCACATTGTTGCTCCTGTCAGACTTTGTAAGCTTTCCCAAATACGGGTATTTATCATTTCTTGCATAATAGGTCACACCCCATTTATTCGGTTTATTGTCGGGCGACTTCAGGTATGCCTGCCAGATAGTAAAAGAGAAGCTGGCAGTATTGAGAGAATCAAATTGCCGATACTTTAGGTAATTTTCTTCAAGACTGAATCCTCCACCTAAAATGTAATTACCAAGTTTCTTAAATGTTCTGGCAATATCTACCACAGGTTTGAAATAATACCCTTTTTGCGATTGCTGATTGAAATTGGTAAGGTTAAACTGATCATTGATTCTCCAGGAACTGAAATTTGCGGAATGAAGAATACTGTTTCTTATTCCATTGTAATCATCGCTGCGATTGTAGGATGCAAACTGGTATGCCAGACTTTGCGTTCCTTTATTTTTAATATTGAAGCCCCCGTAAAATAAATTCTCTGTAGCATAGCTTGCATTTAATGGAAGACCCCAGTCCCGATAAAATTCAACACTTCTCAACCTCTCAACGGGCCTAAAAGTTTGTTGTACCCATTCGTATCCAAGATTTGTCTGCAATTGGTATCCTTTTTTAGAATTCTTCATCGGCCTCGTATCAGTTACCAACATTCTTCCTGCAAAGCCGGTATTATCGGATTTATCTTTTGTAGAAAGCGTGTTGATATCATAGTTGCTCAAAGCCATTTCAGTACTGACGACAGTTGTTTTCGATAAAGCATACTCTGCGCCTATACTCACTAATTGCTGTTTCTTTGGAGCGATAAGCAAAATTTTTGCTTCAAACTGACCAAGCCTGTTTCCATTTGTATCAGGTGAAACCCAGCGATAAACTTTACCGTTAGCGGCACTTGTTTCGTCGGGCACATAATTTCCCTTGCCTATGCCAACATCCGTAAATCCAAGATTATACTTTGCATTATCCGGATCGGTAGAATATACATAAATTGAATCGTGGAAACTTCCATTGATGAGCGTATCAATTTTTTTATATAGAATTTTAGTCACAGAAAAAGTGTCCAGTGTTGCTGAAGGGTAATAGGCATTTTGAACGCTGTCACCCACGTCTGCTAAAAATTGTCTTTGTTTAGTGTCCAGCGGTTGATTTATAGGGGAATTCTTAGCATCCACGTTGCTGTATGCGGCCACTCTGAATTTTAGTCTCTTATTGAGTCTGAGTTCGTCCATTGCATATAGCTGCGAATTAAGGAAGTTCCGGTCTGCGTACCCAAATTCCACCTGTATCCTCTTATCTTTTGTTATCATTCGTTTGGGCGTAAACGTTATCTCTGCAGTATTGTAGTTAATAACATAATCCTGGTCCTCGCCGCGCTGCATTAGTTCTCCGTCTATATAAACCCGCTCCGTATTAGCCAGAACAATAAAGAAAAGTTCATTATTCGCACCGGTAAGCCTGTATGGTCCCTGGTTACCTTCAATACCCTGGAAAATATTTCTTGTATATTTTCCTTTTGCAACGGCTCCGCTCACCAAAAGGTCATTTGATCCATTTTGCCCAATTTTGGTTTGCTGCTCAAATTCTGCTCCCTGAAGCCTCGAATAAAAATTTAAAAAAAAGCTTTGTTGTTGCCGGATATCGATATCACCAATATCGAAATGCCACCCGTTTTTCTTGAATTGGATAAACACTTTATCAAATTCATTCAGGTTTTGTGTATTCCCGTCAGGCTGAATAGGAATATTGTTGTCAGTAATTGCCGCAGATACCATGATGCTATCGCCCAGGTAACCGTTCATTTGCAGATTGAGGCTTGAATTAACCACTACATCCTGTCTGTTACCAAATGAAAGTGCCCTGCCGAAACTACCGTTGTAGTTCACATTACCAAAATCGAATATGGTATTCTGTACCTCATTTCCATAATTGATGGTTACGGGTGCCGCCAAAAAATTATTTTGGATACTATCAAATTTCAAACGCTGATATGTGGTACTGAATTTTCCCGGAAACACTCTGTAAAATGCCCATACGCTATCGGACTTTGGCTTTTTCTTCCAAATGAGTTTTGCATTATACTGATCGAGTGAATATGCAGATTGATCGACGCCAGGAATCGAAAATGAATTTGGAATAATACTTAGAGAGTCCAGTTGGACGGTATCCTTCTGGGCAGGTATATATTTTCTCCTAAGATTTGAGGGAGAAGGGTTGATTTGCGCATAACCACATTGCACCAAGACCAGGCCCAGTAGTATCAGAAGCAGGTGGTTTTTCAATCCTTCTTTTTTTCTAACAATGCCTAAAATTAGAATTTATTGTTTATCAACGCTAAAATGGCCGTTAACGCTGCTTTTAGGGCATAAAAATGCCCCTGAAATCAGGGGCTAATATTGGAAGATCATTTTATTTTCCTGTCTTTACCGAAGCCCCTATAAATTCCTGGTTTAGGCGGGCTATATTATCAAGTGAAATTTCCTTTGGACAAACCGCCTCGCAGGCGCCAGTATTGGTGCAACCGCCAAAGCCTTCTTTGTCCATTTGCGCAATCATATTCAAAACGCGTGTCTTCTTTTCTGGTTCACCCTGGGGCAATAAAGCCAAATGAGAAACTTTTGCGCTCACAAACAACATCGCGGAGCTGTTTTTGCAGGCCGCGACACAAGCGCCGCAACCGATGCATGCTGCTGCCGCAAAAGAATCATCTGCCTTTGCTTTTTCAATAGGAATGCTGTTTCCATCTACAGCATTACCTGTATTCACAGAAATAAAACCTCCTGCCTGAATGATCCTGTCAAAAGAAGTTCTATCTACAATCAAATCCTTAATTACAGGAAATGAATTTGCCCTCCAAGGCTCAACCACAATGGTGTCCCCGTCCTTAAATGCTCTCATGTGAAGCTGACATGTAGTTGTACCCTCCCAGGGTCCATGAGGTCTTCCGTTAATATACATGGAACACATCCCGCAAATTCCTTCGCGACAATCGTGATCAAAGGCAATGGGTTCCTCACTTTCTTCAATAAGTCTTTCATTCAAAACATCGAACATTTCCAAAAAAGACATTTCAGAAGAAATATCCTTCACTTTGTAAGTAATGAAACCTCCCCTGTCATTCTTGTTTTTCTGTCTCCAGACTTTCAAAGTCAGGTTCATTGTATAGTGTTCCATATTATCTGATCGAAATATTTTGTTTAGATAGATTCTTTGCGTTGAATTTATTTATAGCTTCTTTGACTGGGTTTCACCACTTCGTAATTGAGTTCTTCTTTGTGCAGATCCCATTTGTTATCGCCTTTATATTCCCATGCAGAAACAAACATGTATTTATCATCCTGTCTCAATGCTTCACCTTCTTCTGTTTGAAACTCCTCGCGGAAGTGGCCTCCACAACTTTCATTTCTATCGAGTGCATCCAGGCACATTAATTCTCCGAGCTCGATAAAATCTGCAACACGATTGGCTTTATCCAATTCCGGATTAAGTTCATTAATTCCTCCTGGAATTTTTACATCGCTCCAGAATTCATTTTTCAGTGCCCTTATTTCTTCAACCGCTTCTTTCAGGCCCTGAGCATTCCTCGCCATTCCGCATTTATCCCACATAATTTTTCCGAGCCTTTTATGGAAACTTTCAACGCTTCGGTTACCCTTGATGTTCATGAGGGAATTAATGCGGTCTTTCACTTTATTTTCCGTCTCTGCAAAAGCGGGGTGATCTGTTGGAATAGCTGCAGTTCTGATTTCATCGGCCAGATAATTACCAATCGTATATGGAATCACGAAGTATCCATCGGCCAGACCCTGCATTAAGGCAGAAGCACCGAGACGGTTTGCACCATGGTCCGAAAAATTCGCTTCACCCAGGCAGTATAAGCCGGGAATATTGGTCATGAGTTCATAGTTAACCCAAAGTCCACCCATTGTATAGTGCACGGCGGGATAAATTCTCATTGGCACTTCATATGGATTTTCACCGGTGATCTTTTCGTACATATCGAAGAGATTACCATATTTCTCTTTTACCACATCCTTCCCCATTTTCACAATAGTATCATGATCGGCATGATCCATAGCCTGTTTACCAGCTTCTATTTTGCCATAGCGTTCAATAGCTGCTGCATAGTCGAGAAATACTGCCTGCCTGGAACTCCCTACACCATAGCCCGCATCACATCTCTCCTTTGCGGCCCTTGATGCCACATCGCGTGGAACAAGGTTACCAAATGCGGGATATCTTCTTTCCAGGTAATAGTCCCTTTCGTCTTCCGGAATATCTTTTGCTTTTCGGGAATCGCCCTGCTTTTTGGGAACCCAGATTCTTCCATCATTCCTTAAGCTCTCCGACATCAGTGTAAGTTTTGACTGATGATCACCAGTTACCGGTATGCATGTCGGATGAATTTGTGTGAAACAAGGATTGCCAAAATAAGCTCCCTTCTTATGTGCTTTCCATGCGGCAGTAACGTTACAGCCCATGGCATTAGTTGAAAGATAAAATACGTTGCCATAACCACCGCTACATAACAGCACTGCATGACCGAAATGGCGTTCGAGTTCTCCGGTGATGAGGTTTCTGCAAATAATTCCCCGCGCCTTACCATCAATAGTAACAAGGTCCAGCATTTCATGGCGACTGTACATCGTAACATTTCCGAGGGCAACCTGTCTTTCCAAAGCCTGGTATGCTCCTATCAACAACTGCTGACCTGTTTGTCCTGCAGCGTAAAAAGTTCTCTGGACCTGTGTTCCTCCGAAAGAGCGATTGCTGAGCAGTCCTCCATATTCTCTGGCAAAAGGTACACCCTGGGCAACGCACTGGTCAATGATGCTTGCACTCACTTCTGCCAACCTATAAACGTTGCCTTCACGCGAGCGATAATCTCCACCTTTAATGGTATCGTAGAATAGTCTGAATACTGAATCGCCATCATTTTGATAATTCTTGGCTGCATTAATTCCACCCTGGGCTGCAATAGAATGTGCTCTGCGAGGGGAATCCTGAAAGCAATAGGCTTTCACTTTATAACCCAATTCTCCAAGGGATGCAGCGGCTGATGCACCTGCAAGACCTGTTCCAACCACAATGATTTCCATTTTTCTTTTGTTGGCAGGATTTACCAGTTTGCAGGTTGCTTTGTAGTTCTTCCACTTGTTTTCGAGAGGCCCTGCAGGAATTTTCGAATTCAGCATAAGAGATTTATTTGTTGATAAAACAAATTCTTGATTAAATGAACAACCTCAATGTCTCAATCAATCCACCCATTTTAAATAAATGCTAATAGGCATCAGCGCAAATACCACAGAAACGATAATTGCAAATGCAGCGCCTGTTCCTTTCACCAGTGGAACAAATTTTTGATTGTGCAATCCCAATGTGCGGAAAGCACTTTGAAATCCATGTAACAGGTGAAATGCAAGGGAAATACATCCAAGGATATAAATCACAACAACCAAAAGATTATCGCTAAAAACGGCGATCATTTCGGCATACAGATTATGAATTTCTTTTCCACCTTCGTATGAAACAGGTTGTAGGGGTTTGATATTCCAAAGCCCGCCCAACCTGCTGGGTGTCCAAAAATGATAGATATGCAGGATTAAAAAAAGGAGAATGAGTGTACCAAGAAGCCCCATACTTCTGCTGTACCATTTACTTCCCTTGTTTCCCATTTTTACTTCATATCCTATTTTTCGCGTGGAGCGATTTTGTACTTCCAGCACGTAGCCCTGTATGATATGAACAAAAAAACCAGCAAACAGGCCTATTTCAATAATTCTCACTACCACCGTGGACCCCATGAAATGGGCTGCTTTATTAAACATTTCTCCATGGTCAAATGCCCAAATACAGGCATTGACACCGGCATGAATTATAAGGAATGTAATGAGAAAAAGACCAGACAGACCCATCACCAATTTCTTGCCAATGGATGAAGTGAAAATATGTTTCCAAGTCATAGTAGTAGAAGAGATTTGGAGATTCGGGCACAAAAATAAAGCACGAACGCTCATTAAAATCAGTTTAATGCATTTTTTATCCTGATTAAAGGACAGAAAATTTAATGCAAGTACGTTTAGAGAATTTCGAAAGTGAAAGTTATAAGCGGCTAAAAGCTATGCAAGTTCAAATTGGATCAATCTTCCGGCAATCGCTTGCTCACGTGGTTGTCTATGATATTAAACAAATGTTGAGGCTGTAATGTTCGCCAGTTAAGATATTCTAATAATTCGACATATCGATCCAAATGTGCCTTTCTGAAATCGTGCTGGGATTGTTCCGGCATGTTTAATATCACAACCCACCCATTTTCATCCTCTAATTCCTGGAACCAGTCCTCGTAATAACTGTCATCGCTACTATGGAAATTAAGCACATTCTCAGCTATCAATATGAATTTTGTGATGCCTTCAGTAAACAAAAAATCTGTTACTTCCCTTCTCAGGGTCATGATATCGTTTTCAATAGCATCGTTCCACTCTCCAATCAATTCAATAATAACAAATCCCTGTTCATAATCTGCATACAGGATTTTCATGTAAAGGGTGCGCGAACCGAATTCATCCCATTGAGGATGGATATAGTAATTATATACTGTTTGCGAATATTCAAACTCACTATACTCCCTTCCGAAAAAAGGCGAAAATTCGTCTGTTTCCGCAGTATACAAATGGCGCCAATTATAGAATGGTTCGATTTCGTGCATATGCCTTTCATCTTCTGCAAATATCGAAAGAATTCAGTTCGCCAGTTAACGAAATCGTACAAAACCGTCTTAAATTAGTTTCAATTTTTGAAAACATCCGATTGTGTAAGGAACTCTTTGAGTTCCCCATAATCAGCATTCATCAAATGGCTATTTTTCTGCTTTGGCAAAATCGATGCCACGGTGGAAGGCACCTGTATTTTTTCACCGGTTATAGGTTCAACTACATCAAGGAATTTAACTGGATGCGCTGTCTCAAGAAAAATTCCTTTCAATCCGGGGTTTGATTCGAGGTAACGATCTAAAGAAATATAGCCTACGGCTCCATGCGGATCCAGAAGATATCCTCTTTCAATTTTTACTTTTTTGATGGCTTCCCTCGTTTCGCCGTCTGATACAGAATAAGCAGTCAATTTTTCTTTTAGTTTGAAAAAATTTTGATCGAATAGTTGCATCACACGAACAAAATTGCTTGGATTTGCAACGTCCATTGCATTAGAAATTGTTTGAACAGCAGTTTTAGCAATAAACTGTCCATCCACCAAATAATTAGGCACCACGTCATTGGCATTGCATGCCGCAATAAAATGTTTTACCGGTAGTCCCGATATACTCGCCAGCATTCCTGCGCATATATTTCCAAAATTGCCACTGGGAACACTAAACACAGGTGCCTGATCCGCAACCGGCCATCTTTTATAGGCAAGGAAATAATATAATTGCTGCGGAAGCCAACGGGCAACATTAATCGAATTTGCAGAGGTAAGTGACAAAGTTTGCGTTAAATCTTTGTCGGCAAAAGCCTGTTTCACCAGGTGCTGACAATCATCAAACGTACCGGATACCTCCAGTGCATGAATATTTTTACCGAGTGTAGTGAGTTGCTTTTCCTGAACAGAACTTACTTTACCAGCGGGATACAGAATTACCACTTCTACTCCATCTACACCATAAAACCCATTCGCTACAGCACCACCGGTATCTCCTGACGTTGCAACGAGAACGGTGATCTTTCCCGCATTCTTAACTGCAAAATACCCGAGACATCTGCTCATAAACCTGGCCCCTACGTCTTTAAATGCAAGCGTAGGACCATGAAAGAGTTCGAGGGAGAAAATATTTCCCGTTACAGGAATAAGTGGAATTGGAAAGTCAATGGTTTCATTGACAATTTTTCTGAGCATCTCTTCAGGCATTTCATCTCCCAGGTATGGTTGCATCACAGAAAATGCAATTTCCTCATTTGAAAAATCATGAATATTGCTGATGAGATTTTGATTTACTCTCGGAATTTGTTCAGGAAAATATAAACCTTTATCTGGCGCCTGGCCTAAAATGGTAGCTTCTCTGAAACTGACTGGTTCTGATTTATGATTTAGACTATAATACTTCATTCCAATTATTTTATGAGGTCCGCCCATAAATGCAGTACGGTCCAGACCAAACGAAAATGATTTTTCAATTTGCAACCCGCACACCTTCTGTATTTACGGTTGTGACGTGAGTATGAAATTCGATTCCTTCTTTGGTATATACCTCAATCATGGCGGCTTCAACATTTCTTGCGGTTTTTTCATTTGTGCTCAACATGAAGATGGAAGGCCCCGAGCCTGAGATTCCACCGCCCAATGCTCCAGCTTCTTTGCATTTAAACTTTACTTCGTTAAAAGCCGGAATTAAAATGCTTCTCACCGGTTCTATGATAACATCTTCAAGTGACCTGCCTATCAATTCATAGTCACCTTTCATCAAACCCGTAATTAAACCTCCAATATTTCCCCACTGTCTGATTGCATCCTTAAGCAATATTTGTTTGCGCAAAATTTGTCTTGCATCGGAAGTGCGCACTTCAATTTGAGGATGCACAATGGTTACAAATAATGGTGGAGGCGCTATAGAAACAATGTCCAAAGGATGAATGCTCCGGATTAAAGTGATGCCGCCATAAATACAGGGCGCGATATTGTCGGCATGCTTAACTCCTGAAGCGAGCTTTTCTCCATTCATTGCGAATTGAACCAGGTCCTCATTGGAGAATATGTTTCCCAGCAACTTATTTGCTGCAACTACTGCACCTGCAGCACTTGCCGCGCTGGAACCTATTCCGCTCCCGGGCATAATTTTTTTCTCTATTGCAATTTCAAATCCCCTCCCGTCATCTAATTTCTCCATCATTGCGAGCAACGCAACTCCTGCAACATTTTTTGATGCTTCCGCAGGCAATCCGAAAGAGTCTAAATTTTTTATTTCTACTTCCGGAGCATCGATTCTCCGTATGGACATGATATCGTGCGGCTCGTTCAACGCGAGGCCGAGGATATCAAATCCACAAACCAAATTGGCAACAGTCGCCGGAGACAAAATTTTTACCTGTTCCATTCTAATAATTTTCTTAGCCTGATTGAATTGTATTTACCTCGCAGCACGAATGATATCTGCAAATACTCCAGAAGCAGTTACTTCGGCACCAGCGCCGGCGCCTTTCACAACCAAAGGTTGCTCAGGATACCTATCGGTATAAAATAAAACAACATTGTCTTTTCCATAAAGGTGATACAGATCATGCTGTGGCGGTATGAACTGCAAGCCAACTCCTGCCTTTCCATTTTCAAATTTTGCAACAAATTTCAATTTGCAGTTCTTTGATTTCGCCTCTTCGTATATTTTTCTGAAATGCGCTTCGTGTCTTGCCATTTCTTTGTAAAAAGCGGTAACATCTCCCTGCATACATGAATCTGGGAGGAATCCATTACAGCTAATATCTTCCATTTCCAGCTTTTCACCCGATTCCCTGGCAAGAATCATGATTTTACGCATTACATCCTTGCCACTGAGATCAAGTCTTGGATCCGGTTCGGTGTAACCTTCATCCTGTGCCTGCTTAACTACTTCTGCAAAGCTTCTGCTACCATCATAATTATTGAATACAAAATTCAGCGTACCGCTCAGTACCGCCTCAATTTTATTAATCTTATCACCGCTTCTCATTAAATCATTGAGCGTTCCAATTACCGGTAGACCTGCACCCACATTCGTTTCTAAAAGAAATTGAGAATTGTATTCACGGGCCAGGTCTTTCAATTTTTTATAATAGCTGTAATTTGATGAAGCTGCAACTTTATTACAGGCCACAACAGAAATGCTTTTTTGAAGTAACCGATCATAAATCCCGGCTACGGAATCGCTTGCTGTTATATCAACAAAAACTGCATTCCTGAGATTCTTACTAATGATTAGATCGACAAACTGATTGAGTTCTGCATTTTCACCAGCTTCAAGTAGTTCTTTCCAATTGGCCAGATCTACCCCTTCATCATTTATCACCATTTTGCGACTGTTCGCCAATCCAATGACCCTAACGGCTAAGCGAAGCTGATCGGCGAGATAAGGCAATTGCTGTTTGAGCTGGGAAAGAAGTTTGCTTCCAACATTACCGGTTCCAACCACAAAAAGGTTTACCTGTTTATAGCTGGTTTCAAAAAATTCTTCGTGTAAAACATTTATTGCCTTTCGAACATCACGGGTAGCCACAACCGCAGAAATATTTCTTTCTGATGAACCCTGGGCGATAGCTCTTACGTTAACACCGTTTCGCCCCAGCGCACCAAACATTTTTCCACTCACGCCGGGGTGACTTTTCATATTTTCACCAACAAGCGCAACTATCGAAAGTCCCTGTTCAATCTCCAAAGGCTCTACTTTTTCTACAGCAATTTCATTGGCAAATGCATTATCCACGGCCTCCTTGGCCCTTTCAGCAAAAGCCGACTCGATACCAACACAAATGGAATGTTCAGAAGACCCCTGCGTAATGAGGATTACGTTAATCTGCGATGCAGATAGGGCTTCAAAAAGTCGCCTTGAAAATCCAGGCACTCCAACCATTCCACTCCCTTCCAAGCTCAAAAGTGCAATATTGTTGATGCTGGAAATGCCACGAATGGCTTTGCCATTACCAGTCGATTTTTTTTCAATAATGGTTCCATGGTCAGAAGGTGCAAATGTATTTTTGATCCACACCGGAATTCCTTTACTCATCACCGGCTGAATAGTAGGCGGATATATTACCTTGGCACCAAAATGTGAAAGTTCCATTCCCTCCTGGTAAGAGATGGAAGGAATTACCCGGGCGTTGCTCACCCATCTTGGATCGGCAGTCATCATGCCCGAAACGTCTGTCCATATTTCCAATACTGAAGCGTTAACCCCTGCCGCAAATATTGCCGCTGTATAGTCAGAACCACCACGACCCAAAGTGGTAGTAATACCATTCGCATCACTTGCAATAAAACCCGGTGCAACGATTAATGGCTCTTTAACTGTTTTAATATCTTCAGTAATTAAATGATTCGTTGTATGGAAGTCAACAACTGCATGACCGAATGCAGAATTGGTGCGAATAATTTCTCGCGAATCTTTCCAGACTGTTTTTACTCCGGATGCTAAAAATGCTGCTGAAATTATTTGTGAAGAAGTGAGCTCGCCGAAGCTTACAATCCTGTCGCGAGTCCTGGCTGATAATTCGCCCAGGAGAAAAACACCATTGCAGATGTCTTCCATCTCGTTGCACATTTTCTTAACCAGGCTAAGAACTGAACTTTGCTGTTGAACAGGCAATAATTTCTTTGCAGTTTCGAGGTGTCGCTGTTCTATTTCCAGAAGTTTGTCTTTGTATTGCTCATCCCCGTTAGATGCGAGTTCACCACATTGTATCAATGCATCCGTTGTACCACTCAGGGCAGAAACAATTACAATAGCGCTATCATTAGCCAGTTTTTCTTTTACGATTTCTATAACCTTCCTGATATTTTCAGCGCTACCTACTGATGTGCCGCCGAATTTTAATACCTGCATGATATGTGATTTGATAGTTTAATAAGAATAAATGAAGATTTTTAAATCTGATGTAGCAATGTGCCCAAGTATTGATATGGAATGTTTCAACCCTTAAAGGGTTGTTGTAGTAATAGTAATTGTTGTCCCTGTAACAGGAACTGAAGTTGAGGAGGAAATGATATGATGGTATGGACTCAACATTTGAATGAAGGACCCGAAGTTAAATCAGAAACTGTTATAAACAAGCGAATAAAGCAAATAATAGAAATCGTCAAATAGAAACGGGTGTAAATTTTAGTATTTCCAAATAACTAATAGACGTTAGTCTGGATAAGGCTTTCAAGACTTCCACAAGTCTTCCATTTTTTTCGGGAAGGTCAGTGGAGTTAATTAAAATTTCGAATCAATTGAAAGATGCAACGAGGATTAAAAGCTGAATACCCATTTTTTTAAGTAATTTCATGCCGCTAATTTTTCCTGTTTGCCATATTAAAAAAGGTCCCGGAGAATCAATTCTACGGGTATATTCATTAATCTAAACGAGCTAATTCTCATTAAATCCATCTCATAATTACATGGCAGGAAATTCATCAGCCCTCACACAATTCAAGAATCAGGTTGGAATTAAATTTCAGCTTTATAATAGTTTGTTCACTTCTCTTCCTTTCCACCGGATTGAAAAAACTGGAATATTACTTTCACTTCTTCTCAGCAATTGTGAAGATGGATATAGAAAGAAGATGAGCCCGGTTGAAATTATTGAAGAATTTTTTAATAAACATACCTCTTACACTAAACAGGAAGAAAAGCTGGATCTGCTTTTTAGATTTGTTCAGTACGTGGAGCGCCAGGTTGTATTATTTGATGCGTTGGAAGATGCGGCATTCAAATCTGTAAACGATATGGGTGGACCCGGCACACTCAAGAACCTGGAATCTGACGTTATCCAATTTCACAAGGAAGAAGAATTAAAAGAAAAGCTCAGGGATTTTGAAATACGCCTGGTCCTTACCGCGCATCCCACTCAGTTTTACCCTGGTGCTGTGTTGGGTATTATAAACGATTTGAGTAAAGCCATTACCGACAATAGTGCCAACCAGATAAATATGTATCTGCAACAGTTGGGAAAGACACCGTTCTTCAAAAAACAAAAACCGACACCGTATGACGAAGCCGTGAGTCTAATATGGTATCTCGAAAATGTTTTTTATCCTGCAGCAGGAAAAATTCTTTCAGTAATGAAAAGTAATTTTCCCGAGTGTGTATCTCCATCAAATCCTATTATCAAAATGGGATTTTGGCCAGGAGGCGACAGAGACGGGAATCCTTATGTGAGAACGGAAACCACACTTAAAGTTGCAGACGCACTCAGGGGAGGAATCATTAAATGCTATTATGTTGATGTGAGAAGATTGAAGAGAAGGCTCACTTTTAAAGGTGTTGATGTTCCACTTGCTGAGCTTGAGAATAAGCTCTACAACAATATATTTATTCCCGATAGCAAAACGGAATTATCCAAAGAGGAAATATTAAATACGCTCAATCAAATCAGGGAGACTTTGATTTATCAGCATAATGGTCTTTTCCTGGGGCAGGTTGATAGTTTGATTAGCAAAGTTGAAGTGTTTGGTTTGCATTTTGCATCTCTTGATGTTCGGCAGGATAGTTCTGTTCATGGAAAAGTGCTGGATGAAATTTCGCAAAAGAGTGAAGCCATACCAAATGACTACAATAAATTAAGTGCTGCCGAAAAGATCAAAGTACTGGGTTCAATAAAAAATTGTGTGGATCCTGCAATTTTGAGTGATGCCATTTACCAGGATACACTGCAGGTAATGGCAGCAATTAAGAACATTCAGCAATTCAACGGGCAGGAAGGCTGCGACCGGTATATTATCAGCCAGTGCAATAGTGCATTAAATGCGATGGAGGTTTATGGTTTGTTTTTATTGAGCGGGTGGAAGCCGGGAGAGTTAAATGTAGACATCGTTCCGCTTTTTGAAACAGTGGATGACCTCAGGAAAGCTGCAAACGTAATGGCTGAGTTGTATGAATTGCCATCGTACAGAGATCATTTAAGAAGAAGGAGAAACAGGCAAACCATCATGCTCGGATTTTCTGATGGCACTAAGGATGGTGGTTACCTGATGGCAAACTGGAGCATATTTAAAGCCAAGGAAGAATTGACGGCAATTTCTAAGAAGTACAATATAGATGTTGTGTTTTTTGATGGTCGTGGGGGTCCCCCTGCAAGAGGCGGCGGAAAGACACATAAGTTTTATGCTTCACTCGGAAAGAATATTGCGAACAAAGAAATTCAGCTCACCATTCAGGGACAAACTGTAAGTTCAAATTTTGGAATAGTAGATTCTGCACAATTCAATATTGAGCAACTTGTGAATGCAGGTATATCGAATGACCTGTTCTCATCAAGAAATATTACGATGGAAAAAGATGAAGAGGCTTTGCTGGAAGAACTCTCAGAAAAAGGTTTCGAATCTTATGTTGAATTGAAAAACCATCCAAACTTTCTCGAATATCTTGGTCATGCAAGTCCACTGCGATTTTACGCAGAAACGAATATCGGAAGCCGACCAGCGAAACGAGGCAGTTCTTCGCGAATCTCTCTGAAAGATTTGCGTGCGATTCCATTCGTGGGCGCCTGGAGTCAGCTCAAACAAAATGTAACGGGATATTATGGTGTGGGAACGGCCCTGCATTCAATGGATGAAAAAGGGAGATGGAATGAAGTAAAGGACCTGTATGAAAATTCCACTTTCTTTAAAACGCTAATTGATAATTGTGAGATGGCCATGAAGAAATGTTTTTTCCCGATGACAGAATTCCTTTCAAAGCATCCTGTTTATGGAGAAATCTGGAATAAGATTTACAATGAATTTCAGCTCACTCAAAAATATATTTTCAAATTGTCCGGCAATAATGAGTTGATGGCAAACTATCCCGTTGAGCAGTTATCTGTTCAAATGCGTGAAAGAATTGTATTACCACTTACCACCATTCAGCAGTATGCCATTACCAAAGTGCGCGAAATGGAAGAGCATTTTAGTCAGCCTCCTATTAAAGAAACATTTGAGAAACTTGTTATGAGGTGCTCATTTGGGATTATAAATGCCGGCAGAAATTCTGCATAATTAAAGAGCCCTTCTTAAAAGAAGAGCTCTCGGATCAACTTAAGAATTCATCCTGCACCTTTTGCAGAAAAAAAATCATACGGGTATAAGGTGCTTAAGGTTTAGGGCTGGAGTCAACAGACTCTTTAAACAAACTTAGCCAGGCATTGAAAGCGGCTATGAAAAGATATTATGCCTTTAATTCTTTATTGCTAATTAACACGGATGGGAATTTTCAGGAGCACGGAGAGAGAATAGAACTTATTTGCGATAAGTAAATCCGCGCTAAGAGTCAGTTGTATTTATCTAAACCAAATATATACAAAAGCATCACTCCTGTTCATGCACCTGCTGGAAATATTTATCCACGTACAGGAATGATGCTTGTGACTAAAGGGTATGGTTTAAAAATTAGACCTTAACGTCGATATTTCCGGGGAACTTAACAGAGCCTTGTTTGGGTATTTTTATGTCAGTATGATCGTCCTGTAAAGGATAAGCTTCAGTTCCATGTTCCCAAACATCCAATCCACCAGGAGCTGCTTCGCCTTCTTCTTCAACACGTAAATTCCATGGATGTGGTAATTGCCTGATGAGCCACATCATTACAAATGCGACAACAAAAGTTGCAATTGTAATTGTTGCGCTTCCTATAAGCTGTGCTTTGAGAACTGTGGTTCCTCCGCCATAAAACAAACCGGCAACCGGACTTGAATTATCTGCGCCAGTTGCGCTGGTTGCACCATATTTTCCTGCTGCAAAGAATCCAAGAGAAATGGTTCCCCATATTCCTGCGAGACCATGAACAGGTACTGCACCAACAGGATCATCAATTCTAAGATATTCGAGAAGGTTGCATCCAAGTACTACAACGATTCCTGCAATAAATCCAAGTACAATTGCGCCCACGGGATCTACCCAGTAGCATGGGCAGGTAATTGCTACAAGGCCTGCAAGAAATCCGTTTGTTGTTAAACCGAGATCAAATTTACCGCGTGTGGATCCGGTCCAAAGTGCTAATAACATTGCTCCCATTCCACCTGCGCATGCTGCGAGTGTTGTGTTCGTTGCTACGCGACCGATTCCCTGCATATCCATTGCAGAAAGTGTACTACCCGGGTTGAATCCATACCAACCAAACCAAAGGATGAATCCACCTACTGCTGCAATGGTTAAATTATGTGGTGGCATTGGCCCTCCTCCATCGCGTTTGAATATTCGTCCTAAACGAGGACCAAGCACAATGGCGCCCGCGAGAGAAACCATACCTCCTATTGTATGTACTACTGTTGATCCTGCGAAATCACGGAAACCTGTTCCTAATGAAGGAAGGAAATTTCCTGTTGATCCCATAAGTGCGAGGAAACCATCGGGTCCCCAGGCCCAGTGACCAATAATTGGATAAATAAATCCTGTTACACCGATGCTATATAAAATATCACCACGGAAACCTGTGCGTCCGATCATTGCACCGGAAGTAATAGTTGAACAAGTGTCGGCAAATGCAAACTGAAATATCCAGTGTGCAATTAATGGAACTCCTGTTGCTTCATAAGTATCCGGTGCCCCGTTGAGGAAGAACCAATGATATCCTATGAATCCATTACCATGACTAAACATGAAGGCATAACCGAAGGCCCAGAATAGTAAACCGCAAAGACAGGTATCAAAAATACATTCCATCAAAACGTTTACTGTTTCTCTGGCCCTGGCAAATCCGGCTTCAAGCATAACGAAACCGGGCTGCATACCGAAAACCAAAAAAGCTGCAACCAGTGTCCATACTGTATTGATAGAATTCATCATGGACGTTTCATGCGGAGTGTACGCTGTCTGCGCATGAACTGATGTTGAAATCATTCCCGGCAAAATCATCATCAGGATTAATACAATCAATAATCCGATGATTTTACCAGCAAACATGGTGAGACCGAAATTCCATTTTTCGGATTTGGTCATGATGCCACCTGAAGCAGAAAAGTATCTTTCTCTCCTGCTGGATGTGAAATTCTTCAAAAGCATGTGACTAATTTTAAAGTTTACAATGGCGGTCAGTAACGCTTAAATATGGTCCTGTCTTTAACGCTTTTGTTCCAATCAGAAATGATAGGTTGCAGCCAGAATAAATGTAGATGTGCTCTTTTTAGTTCCGTCATTATTGTCTTTAAAAACGGCATCTTTAGCACTATCAAGTCGGAATTCTGGTATGATGGTTAGATTGTCGATATGAAAATTTGCAGAAAGTGTGGCATCAAAAACACTGGTTCCTAAACCTACAACAGAAGCCAGCCCGGATACAGCATTTTTATCATCGAAGTACTCACCTCTGAGTGTAAGTCCGAATACAGGTGTAGGATCCAGGTTCAAATAAACAGCAGAGCCCCACCATGAATTTCCGCTTTCGCCAGTTGGTTTAACTGATTGAACCGTTCCATTATATCCGATACTGAATTTGGAAGATATAGTACCGGTAACTACTACATCAAATTGATTGATGGATTGATCGGAGAGATTTTTTCCACCCATATAATTGAGGTAGCCTTTTACTTTCCCATTGCTGGAAGCAACACTGAACTGGCCGATAACAGATTTTTTCGCAAAGCTTGCCGTAACATTATCCGCAGGATTTGCAACGCCGATCATGAATCCAACATTTTTAAAAGTTGCATCCATTTTTAAGCCGGTGTGAAAGAATGGCCCGTAAGAGAACATATAATCCATACTGTAGTTACGGTTCAAATACGCATCGAGCACCTCATAACCAACATGCGTTCCCCATTTACCCATGGTAAATTTTATTTTGTCTGATGGGGCGTATGTTAAAAATGCCTGTTTAACGGCAGCCATGGTGTTATGATCGTTGTAAGAGAATTCTTCGGCTCTTTTTCCAAATCCAAGGTCAACTGTTCCACCTACTTTTCCCATGGTGTGATCCACTCTAAGCGATGCCATTCCCAGTTCGAAAGAATTTTGAGAATTTGTAAAAGAGGTTAAATTATTGGTGTTAGATGGGTCTGCATTTTTGGCATTATCGAAATTATATCGATAATAAGCGTCCACTGAGCCAGTGAGCGTCCAGGTACTTTTTTTTGTGGAATCCTGAGTAAAACCAGAGTAAAAAACAAAGAAAAGAGTAGCCGATGCAAAGAATTTTCTTAACATTGTAATTGGTTTTAAGTTTAAGATGAGAGGGAAAGTGTACCTCCTGAAGCTGAGCTCGAAATTCACTTCAAGCGATATCACTTTTCCTCTTTTTTTATTTTGTCCGGTCAACTATTCTCTTAGAATCCATCTTCGCCAACAAATTCATGCTCTTCCAGAGTTCCTTTTTTGTCGACTAACAAAGTTCCCTGCACATAACGTTCGCCATGTTGAGTCTGATCCAAACCTTTATCTTCTTCATCGGATGAAACACGAAGCGGAGTGATAATATCAATAAATTTGAAAATAAGATAAGAAACGCCAAAGCTGTATCCCACTACTATTGCCATGCCCTTCAATTGAGTAAAGAACAAAGATGCGTTACCGTAAAACCAACCGTCATTTCCAGCAGGATTGATTGCTTTAGTTGCAAATAAACCCGTAAGCAGCATACCTACCATTCCACCAATACCGTGACAGGGGAAAACGTCGAGTGTATCATCCAATGTGGTTTTGGTTTTCCAATGTGCACACATATTAGATATCACAGCAGCAATAAATCCAATGAATGCACTTTGTGGAACCGCAACGTAGCCCGCTGCAGGTGTAATAGCTACAAGTCCTACAACTGCACCTATACAGAATCCAAGCACGCTCGGTTTTTTGCCTCTGAGTGCATCAAAGAACATCCATGCAAGTCCGGCCACTGCTGAAGCTGTGTTTGTAGCAGCAAATGCAGAAACTGCGAGATCGTTTGCAGCAAGAGCAGATCCGGCATTAAATCCGAACCAGCCGAACCACAATAGTCCGGTGCCTAATAATACATATGGAATATTTGCAGGTTGAGTCTCTTCACCTTTCAGGTGTGCTTTTCTTCTTTTTAGTACTATAGCACCAGCCAAAGCAGCGCAACCAGCAGAGATATGTACAACAGTGCCACCTGCAAAATCCAGGACTCCCCACTTGGCGAGGAATCCATCAGGATGCCAGGTCCAGTGTGCGAGAGGAGCATATACAAGCAGACTAAATAATATGGTAAAGATCAGGAAGGAAACAAATTTGATTCTTTCAGCAACTGCGCCTACGATCAGGGCGGGTGTAATGATTGCGAATTTTAATTGAAATAAAGCAAAGAGGAGAAGTGGAATTGTTGCACCGAAAGTCCAGGGAGCTCCGCTATTCACACCTTTAAAAAAGAAATGAGAGAGCGGATTTCCAATGAAGCCTCCGATATCTGTTCCGAAAGCCATTCCAAAACCAACTATCAGCCACAAGAAGCTAATCACCCCCGTAGCGACAAAACTTTTAATCATGGTGCTCAACACATTCTTACGATTCACCATACCTCCATAAAAGAACGAGAGGCCGGGAGTCATAAGGAATACCAGGGCTGTGGCTACCAATACCCAGGCTATATCAGCACCACTGTATTTAGCGGTATCTGAAAAATTTGGAGCCGTGGGAATAAAAATGGCCACAATTGAAAACGCTGCCAGAATTAGAAATGGCATCACTTGTTTAAAACCTATTTGTCGCATGGTCGGAAACATTTTGGTTATTAAATTAGTAATAATAATAATATCAATTTCTATAAGCAATTTAAGAATTAAAAAAAGATTAACTTATGATATACATACATTTCTTTTATCGTAATATATATATTGTTAATAAAATGTGCGGGGAATTGTGGAAATTCAATAAATGAGCAAGAATTTTGAATAAAGCTTAAAAAAACTCGTATTAGAATAAAAAATAAAGCCACCTAAAAAGGTGGCTATGACATGAGAAAACACTATTGCTGGTTTAGACAGCCTTGCTTAATAAGGAAGCATCCCTCGCTTCCAGTAAGGAACTACCCATCAGAAATTCATCTACTTTTCTTGCGCATTCCCTTCCTTCGCTTATAGCCCACACAACAAGTGACTGGCCACGGCGCATATCTCCGCAGGTAAATACCTTTGAAATATTGGTTTGAAAACTTTTTTCTCCCGCCTTTACGTTACCTCTATCATCCAAATCAACACCCAGTTCCTGTATCATTCCCTCGTGCTGCGGATGTACAAATCCCATCGCAAGCAACGCAAGATCGCAATCAATTATTTTTTCAGTTTCCGGGATCTCAACAAATTTTGCAGGCCTGCCATCTTCTGTAAACTTCCATTCTAAATCCACGATTTTTAGTCCGACTAAATTTCCATTTCCATCGGATATAAATTCTTTTGTTGCGACTGCCCAACTTCTTTCACAACCTTCTTCATGCGAAGAAGAAGTTTTTAAAATCATTGGATAACTGGGCCAGGGCATGAATTCTGTTCTTTCTGAAGGCGGCATCGGCATCAGTTCAAATTGTGTTACTGTTTCAGCGCCATGCCTGTTTGAGGTTCCCACACAGTCGCTACCCGTATCACCCCCACCTATTACTACTACATTTTTTCCTTTTGCGCTTAGCAATTCGTGATAGATATTACTTTCCACCTGTGCTCCTGCCAGTGGATCCAGTCCCGCGATTCTCTTATTTTGTTGTTTTAAAAATTCCATCGCAAAATAAACTCCCTTCAAGTCCCTTCCAGGTATATTTAAATCTCTGGGAGTCGTTGATCCTCCCGCAAGCACCACGGCATTATATTCACGAAGCAAATCGTTCAGACTAACATTCACTCCAACATTTGCATGGCATTTGAAAACTACACCTTCCTCTTGCAATAATTCAATTCTGCGTGTGACCACCCATTTCTCCAATTTGAAGTCGGGTATCCCGTACCGTAAGAGACCTCCTGGCTGATCATCTCTTTCAAATACTGTCACCACGTGGCCTGCATAATTTAATTGAGCGGCTACAGCCAGGCCCGCCGGTCCGGATCCAATAACTGCGACTTTTTTACCAGTGCGTAATGAAGGTTTCCTGGGTTTTACAAATCCTTTCTCAAACGCTATCTCTATAATATGTCTCTCAATTTCTTCAATAGCAACTGCTGGTTGATTAATTCCCAGCACACAAGCTGTTTCGCAGGGGGCCGGACAAATCCTTCCCGTGAATTCAGGGAAGTTGTTGGTGGATGATAAAATTTCATACGCCTCTTTCCAACTCTTTCTCGAAACCGCATCATTGAATTCAGGAATGATATTGCCTAAAGGACATCCACTATGACAAAAAGGAATGCCACAATTCATGCATCGCGATGACTGCTGATTGAGCTTTTCATCGCTATAGCGTTCAATAAATTCTTTGTAGTCTTTCAACCTCTCCCCTACAGGTCTCTTATGGGGAAGCTCTCTTGAAAACTCCATGAATGCCGTTGGTTTGCCCATTCTGTACTACGCTGTTTTACGATCAATTTTTCTTCCGAAAATCCTGATCAGATTATTTTTTTGTTTTCACTTTCGATTCCACCTTTACTTTCTCCCCTCTCTCCTGCAATGCTTTCTTGTAATCGCGCGGGAAGACTTTCACAAAATTCTTTAACTGATTTTCAAAATCGTCCAGAATGAATTTTGCAACGGTACTGTCGGTATGTGCATAATGTTGCAGGATCATGTCCTGCAGTTCCTGGGAATCTCCATTGCTGATAGATTCCAGGTCAACCATTTCTTTATTACAATTTGATGCGAATTGACCTTTCACGTCGTATACATACGCGATACCACCACTCATACCCGCAGCGAAATTTCTTCCGGTATCACCCAGAATCACAACTCTTCCTCCGGTCATGTATTCGCAACCATGATCACCCACTCCTTCAACCACAACACTGGCACCAGAGTTTCTGACACTAAATCTTTCACCAGCTTTTCCGCGAATGAAAGCCTCGCCTGCAGTGGCACCATAAAATGCCACATTACCAATGATGATATTTTCTTCTGCAACATAAGCAGCTTCTTTCGGTGGATATACAATGAGTCTGGCTCCGCTTAGTCCTTTTCCAAAATAGTCGTTCGCATCACCTTCGAGTTCCAAAGTCAGGCCATGCGTGGCGAAAGCTCCAAAACTTTGTCCTGCCGTTCCATTGAACCTGAAGTGAACAGTATCATCGGGCAGGCCGGCTGCTTTATATTTTTTAGTTATCTCGTTGGAAAGAATAGTTCCAACGGTGCGATCTGTATTCTTTATAATGAAATTTCCTGACACTGCTTCTCTATTTTCTATCGCAACTTTTGCTTTGTCCAGCAGTTTCCAATCTAAAACATCACTGATGCCATGATCCTGGTCTTCCTGGCGATATAAACCTGTATATAATGAATCAGGTTCTTTATAAAGTACTGGAGACAGATCTACGTTTTTAAATTTCCAGTGATTGATTTCTTCCCTTCTGCAAAGCGAATCTACCTGCCCCACCATTTCATTTACAGTTCTAAATCCAAGCTCCGCCATAATCTCCCGCAATTCCTGGGTAATAAACTTGAAGAAGTTCACCACATGTTGCGCATCGCCGGTAAATCTTTTACGGAGTTCAGGATCCTGTGTTGCTACACCTACAGGACAGGTATTCATATGACATTTGCGCATCATGATACAACCTTCAACAACAAGTGCTGCAGTTGCAATACCCCATTCTTCGGCGCCAAGCAAAGTAGCAATTGCGATATCTCTTCCTGTTCTCATTTGTCCGTCTGCCTGTACTATAACGCGGCTGCGTAAGCGATTTTTTACAAGCGTTTGATGGGTTTCCGCAAGACCAAGTTCCCAGGGAAGACCTGCATGTTTAATGGAGCTCATCGGTGATGCACCTGTGCCTCCATCATGACCAGCAATCAAAACCACATCAGCTTTTGCTTTGGTTACACCTGCAGCAATAGTTCCCACCCCTGCTTTTGAAACCAGTTTTACACTGATGCGTGCCTGGCGATTTGCATTTTTCAAATCATAAATTAATTGCGCCAGATCTTCAATAGAATAAATATCGTGATGCGGAGGAGGAGAAATCAAACCAACTCCCGGAGTAGAATGTCTTACTTTCCCAATCCAGTCGTCGACTTTATGGCCAGGTAATTGCCCACCTTCTCCAGGTTTGGCGCCCTGCGCCATTTTGATTTGCAACTCATCTGCTTCTGTGAGATATAAGCTGGTTACGCCAAATCGGGCAGATGCAACCTGCTTGATCGCAGAACGCATCGAATCTCCATTTGGAAGTTTATCATAACGTTTATCATCTTCACCGCCTTCTCCGGTATTACTCTTTCCCCCCAGACGATTCATTGCAATCGCAAGAGTAGTATGAGCTTCCCATGAAATGGATCCGAACGACATTGCGCCTGTAGCAAATCTTTTATAAATACTTTCAGCAGGTTCTACTTCTTCAATTGGAATGGAGGGCCTGTTTCTTTTGAACTCCAACAAACTTCTGAGCGTACAGGCTTTCTCAGTCTGATCGTTAATGACCTTTGAATATTTTTTGAAGATGGAATAGTCTCCCATCCTTGTTGAATATTGCAACAGGTGAATGGACTGAGGATTAAATAAATGGAATTCACCCTTGCGTTTCCATTGATAAATGCCACCTGTAGGCAAAGCATCTGAAGGAATATTTTTTCTATTGAAGGCGAGGAAATGTTTCGCAAGAGCTTCCTTCGCGATTTCATCCAAACCAATTCCTTCAATTCTTGAAACTGCTCCCGTAAAATATTTCTCCACTACTTGTTTGTTCAATCCAAGGATTTCAAATATTTGAGCTCCCTGGTATGATTGGAAAGTAGAGATTCCCATTTTAGAGAATACTTTCAATAAGCCGTCATTAATGGCTTTGATATAATTTTTTCTGAGTGAGTCCCAGTCTAATTCTGTTTCTAATGTACCCGAAGACTTCATGTTGCGGATGGTGGCCATTGCCAGGTATGGATTGATGGCTGTTGCACCAAATCCAATAAGGCAGGCAAAATGATGAACTTCCCAAACATCTCCGGCTTCTATAACCAAACCAACTTCACCACGAAGTCCTTTCCGAATGAGATGGTGATGAACTGCAGCAGTTGCAAGCAAAGAAGGAATTGCAGCGTGCTCAGAATCTATCGCACGATCTGAAAGTATTAAAACTTCAAATCCATCTTCAACTGCATCAACAGCATATCTGCAAAGTCTGTCAATACCCGCTTTTAAAGAGCCGGGTTTTCCATCGGCCCTGAAATAAGTCTGCAAAGTCTTTGCCTGGAAAATGCCGGTATCGATACTGCGGAGCTTTTCTAATTCTTTACTGGTAAGAATTGGATGTTTAAGAGCTACAGTATGACAGTGGCGCGGATCTTCGTCCAAAAGATTGCCGTTATTACCAACGTAAGAAGCAAGACTCATTACAAGTCTCTCACGAATTGGATCAATAGGCGGATTGGTAACCTGTGCGAATAATTGTTTGAAATAACTACTCAAATGTTGTGGCTCGTCGGATAAAATAGCGAGAGGCACATCACTCCCCATCGACCCCACGGGTTCTTTTCCTTCAAGCGCCATGGGTTTGATAAGCATTTCCAAATCTTCGCGTGAGTAACCGAAAGCCTTTTGATATTTGAATACAGACTCGTCGGAAAGGTGCGTGAATGTAACTCTTGGTTCATCCAGTTCTTCCATGCGAATCTTGTATTGATTCAGCCAGTCACCGTATGGTTTCTGTGTACAAATTTTTTGTTTGAGTTCCGTATCGCTTATGATACGGCCCTGTTCCATGTCCACCACAAACATTTTTCCAGGTTGAAGTCTTCCCTTTTCTTTTACAATTCTTGGATCAACTGGAAGCGCTCCGGTTTCAGACGCCATGATCACTCTGTCATCATGCGTAACACAATATCTCGATGGACGCAGACCATTTCTGTCGAGCGTAGCGCCAATTATTTTTCCATCAGTAAATGAAATGGAAGCAGGTCCATCCCATGGCTCCATAATAGAGCCGTGATATTCGTAGAATGCTTTTTTAACAGGATCCATCTGATCGTTTCCATCCCACGCTTCCGGAATCAACATCATCATAACATGAGGAAGTGATCTGCCGGTGAGAGTAAGTAGTTCGATCATGTTATCCAGGCATGCAGAATCAGACTGACCACCTGTAACAATTGGAAGAAGCATTTCCATTTCTTCCTTGGTGAAATAGGGAGAAGTGAAACCCCGTTCGCTGGTTTTAAGCCAGTTCAGGTTTCCCTGTAGTGTATTGATTTCACCGTTGTGAGCAATGTAACGGAATGGCTGAGCCAATTTCCAGGAAGGGAAAGTATTTGTTGCAAAGCGAGAGTGGATCAATCCGAATGCACTAACCACCCTTTTGTTATTCAGGTCGGGAAAATAATTTCTTACCTGCAGGCTTGTAAGCTGCCCTTTGTAAACAACTGTTTTATATGAGAGAGATGCAATGTAAAATCCAATGGCATCTTTTTTTACGGTATTGTTTATTGTGTGACTTGCATAATTGCGAAGCACAAAAAGTTTTCTTTCAAAATCGATTGGATTTGAAATATGATCCGGACATGCTATGAAAACCTGTTCCATTTCCGGTTCCACCGAAAGTGCAGTAGCGCCAACCCCGGATGGATTTACAGGGACTTTACGATAAGTGAGAACTTCGAGTCCCAGTTTTTCTGCTGCACGATTAAATATATCGCGACACTCCTCTCGCAATTTTATTTCGCGAGGGTAGAAAATTACGCCAACGCCATAACGGCCGTAAGAAGGAAGATGGACGCCCAGCTTTACGCATTCGTCGAAAAAGAATTCGTGCGGAGTCTGGATCATAATTCCGGCTCCGTCTCCGGTATTGTTTTCACATCCGCATGCACCACGATGCTCCATGTTCTCCAAAACAGTCAAAGCATCAGAAATGATCTGATGCGATTTGTTGCCCTTGATATTGGCCACGAAGCCGATTCCACAGGCATCCCGTTCGAATTCCGGAGAATATAATCCATTGCTCACCATAATCACAGTAGGGGTTTAAAAAATATCAAAAAATTAAGCGAAAAATTATATATATTCTAAAACCAATGGCAAGCCGTTATATAAAAATACTGAAAAAAATGATCCCATTAAAGAACCTAGCAGAAAATTTCCCACATGATTGTGGATAGCTTTAAACCAGGTATCCAAACAGCTTGTCATCCTTGTTAATTTCAGAAAAGTCGATGTGCCTGCTCCTCATTTTTTCCAGTAAAACTTCATAATCGCTGCGATTTTGAAGTTCGATGCCTACCAGGGCCGGGCCGGTCTCCTTATTAGTTTTCTGCATGTATTCAAACCTGGTAATGTCATCATCTGGCCCCAAAACGTAATTCACAAACTCTTTCAGCGCTCCCGGTCTTTGTGCAAATCGGATCAGGAAATAGTGCTTAAGTCCCTCAAATTGAAGCGATCGCTCTTTTATTTCGGGCATACGGTCGATATCGTTATTGCTTCCGCTCACAATACAAACCACAGTTTTGCCTTTGATCTGATCCGCAAAAAAGTCCAGGGCAGATATTGAAAGGGCACCCGCTGGTTCTACAACTATAGCATCCTCATTATAGAGTTTCAGGATTGTTGAACAAATTTTCCCTTCCGGAACGAGCACCATTTCATCCAATACTTCTTTGCATATAGAAAAAGTGATATCTCCAACTCTTTTTACTGCAGCTCCATCAACAAACCGGTCAATTTCGCTCAAAACCACGGGGTGCCCCTCTTCCAGCGCTCTCTTCATGGATGGTGCACCCTCGGGTTCAAGTCCAATAATTTTTGTATGCTGGCTAAACGTTTTAAAATAAGAACCAACACCAGAACTCAAACCACCGCCACCAACTGGCACAAAAAGAAAATCTATTTGAGACTGATCTTCGAGAATTTCAAGGCCCACTGTTCCCTGTCCTTCAATAATTCTATAATCATCGAAGGGGGGAATGAATGTCATTCCTTTTTGAACGGTATATTCTTTGGCAGCTGCAGCGCAATCATCATAAGTATCTCCCACCAGTTTTATTTCGATATGATCATCACCAAACATTTTAGTTTGATTTACTTTTTGTTTGGGCGTGATAATGGGCATGAAAACAACGCCTTTGATATTGAGTTTTTTGCAGCTGTATGCAAAGCCCTGAGCATGATTTCCCGCGCTTGCGCAAACCACTCCTTTGCGAATTTGTTCATCAGGAAGGCTGGCCATCATATTGTAAGCTCCCCTCAATTTGTAGGATCTTACTATTTGCAGATCTTCTCTTTTCAAATAGACATTACACTGAAATTTCCTCGAAAGATTATGATTGTAAGTGAGTGGTGTTCTGTAAACCACTTTTTTCAATCGCTCTGCTGCCTTGGAGAATTCAAGCGTGTGTCTTGATTGCGTTGTTTTCATAATATAAAATTGCATAACGGGAATATGAGCCGCTATGATTATCCTACTTTTTCTGTTTTTGGAAGTTTGATGCCTTCTTCTGAAGGTTTTTGATTTTCTGGTCTCAGACTTCTAACTGTTTTTCCTGCCTGCCACATTTCACTTTCACGCAATTCCTTAAGTTCCGCTTCAAGTTTTTCGCGATAGTCGGGCTGACTATTGGAATCAATGGATCTCTGAGATTCTTTTCCTGCAGCAACGCTCTCGTAAAGTTCATTGAACACAGGAGCTGTTGCATCCCTGAATTTTTTCCACCAGTCGAGTGCACCTCTTTGAGCAGTTGTAGAACAATTGGCATACATCCAGTCCATTCCATTTTCAGCAACGAGTGGCATTAATGACTGAGTGAGTTCTTCTACGGTTTCATTGAATGCTTCAGAAGGGGTATGACCTTTCTTACGCAACACATCGTATTGAGCTGCAAAAATTCCCTGGATGGCGCCCATAAGTGTACCACGCTCTCCAGTAAGATCTGAATAAACTTCTTTTTTAAAATCTGTTTCAAACAAGTATCCACTGCCAACTGCGATTCCGAGTGCGACTACTCTTTCTTTAGCCTTTCCCGTAGCATCCTGGAAGATGGCATAAGAACTATTGAGACCGCGTCCCTGGAGGAACATTCTGCGGAGAGAAGTACCTGATCCTTTTGGAGCAACCAGAAATACGTCTACATCTTTAGGAGGAACAATTCCGGTTTGGCTATTGAATGTAATTCCAAAACCGTGTGAGAAGTATAGTGCTTTGCCTGCAGTAAGATGTTTTTTTACTGTGGGCCACAATTCAATTTGAGCAGCATCGCTCAGAAGATAACAAATGATGGTTCCACGTTGCAGAGCTTCTTCAATTTCAAACAGCGTTTCGCCAGGAACGAATCCATCCTTTACTGCTTTATCCCAGGTCTTGGAATTTTTTCTTTGTCCGATAATTACATTAATACCATTGTCACGCTGATTGAGCGCCTGTCCGGGTCCCTGAACTCCATATCCAATGACTGCAATAGTTTCATTTTTCAATACCTCTTGTGCCTTTGCCAATGGAAACTCTTCACGTGTCACTACATTTTCTTCTACGCCCCCGAAATTTAATTTTGCCATGATTGTTTTTTTAGAGAGTTAATTTTTGAATTTTCTTATGGTGATTTTTATAGAATTATTTTACATTGAAAAAACTTCATCCTGTTTGTCCAGGAATTCATTCTCCACGATTTCAGCACCTGGTTCAACTTCTTCGAATTCCTTAAGTTTTTCATGGAAGCCTTTACTTGCTTTAATAATTGCAACTCTTGCGCTTCGCACAAATTCTATCAGTCCGTATGGTTCCAATACTTCTACCAGTTTTTCAGTTTCTTCACGGTGACCGGAGGTTTCAAAAATGGTATAGTCTTTACGAATCACTACCGCCCTTGCGCCATTTTCACGGAGCAGGCGTTCAACTTTAACTTTTTCTGCGATTTCATCTGTAGAAACTTTGTACAGGGCCAGTTCCTGCCAAACGATTTCTTCGTTGGTATTGTAATAGGCTTTTAATACTTCTACCTGTTTTTCAATTTGACGAACCAGCTTTTTCACTGTGTCTTCGAATTCGTTGATGACAATAGTGAACCTGTGGATTCCTTCAACTTCTGACGGAGAAGTATTCAGGCTATCTACATTAATTTTTCTCCTGGAAAAAATGATCGCGATGCGGTTTAGCAACCCGATATGATTTTCCGTATAAACTGTGATCGTATATTCCTGTTTTAGCATAAAATTTTTTTTTGATCAGAATTCAGAAATAGCTTTTCCCTTTTATTTCAACCTGATTTCAGCGACACCGCAACCCTGAGGAACCATTGGGAATACGTTGTTTTCTTTTCCTACCATAATTTCCATTAGGTACGAACCATTATGGTTAAGCATTTTTTCAATTGCCTCTTTCAAATCTGCTCTCTTGCTTATTTTGTTTCCTTCAATGCCATAGCCTTTTGCAACGGTTACAAAATCAGGGCTGGCAATATCAACAAATGAATATCGTTTGTCGTGGAATAATTGCTGCCACTGGCGAACCATGCCGAGGAACTGATTATTTAGAATGACGATTTTAATATCAACTTCAGATTGCATAACTGTTCCTAATTCCTGCAGTGTCATTTGAAATCCACCATCCCCGATAATGGCGATCACTGTACGATCAGGCGCACCGAACTTCGCACCAATTGCCGCGGGCAAAGCAAAACCCATCGTGCCCAAACCTCCTGAAGTAATATTGCTCTTGGTTGTGGTGAATTTTGCATATCGGCAAGCCACCATTTGGTGCTGACCTACATCCGTAACAATTACTGCATCACCGCCAGTAAATTCGTTGATTGCTTTCACAACTTCTCCCATTGTGAGCACTTCAGTTGTTGGATTCAATTCTTCCCTTATTACTGCGTCTACTTCCTGTTGCTGGCAGTCCCTGAATTTCTTGATCCATTCCGGGTATTTTTTCTGCTCAACTAATTCTGTAAGGAGAGGCAATGTTTCTTTACAGTCACCCCAAACTGCAACTGTGGTTTTTACATTCTTATCGATCTCTGCGGGATCAATATCCAAATGGATAACTTTAGCCTGCTTTGCATATTTGTCCAAACGACCAGTAACACGATCATCAAAGCGCATTCCTACTGCTATAAGTACGTCGCAATCGTTCGTCAAAACATTGGGGCCATAATTTCCGTGCATTCCCAACATACCCATATGAAGCGGATGATCTGTTGGAAGCGCACTTAATCCAAGAATTGTTGCGGCTGCAGGTATTCCTGATTTTTCAAGGAATCTTTTGAATTCTTTTTCTGCTTTACCCAGAATAACACCCTGACCAAAAATCACAAATGGTTTTTCTGCAGAATTTATAAGAGCAGCGGCTTCGCGAACAAATTCTTTTCTGACGATAGGCTTGGGTCTGTAGCTGCGGATATGCTGACAGGGAGTATACCCTTCGTAATCTATTTTTTGAATTTGTGCGTTCTTTGTAATGTCTATTAATACAGGTCCCGGGCGACCACTTTTTGCGATGTAAAAAGCTTTCGCCATGATTTCAGGAATTTCACTGGCATCGGTTACCTGGTAATTCCATTTGGTAACAGGAGTTGTTATGTTGATGACATCAGTTTCCTGGAATGCATCAGTTCCTAATAAGTGAGCGAAGACCTGACCAGTAACACAAACTACCGGGGTACTATCAATCATTGCATCTGCCAAACCTGTCACCAGGTTAGTTGCACCGGGTCCACTGGTAGCGAACACCACTCCCACTTCGCCAGATGTTCTTGCATAACCCTGAGCTGCGTGTATCCCTCCCTGTTCATGACGGACGAGGATATGACGCAACTTTTCATGGTAATCGTAAAGCGCATCATAAATAGGCATGATTGCACCTCCGGGATATCCGAAGATTGTATCAACACCCTCTGCGATGAGCGCATTCAGAACGGCCTGCGATCCTGTAATGGATACTTTTTCTTTTTTTGCGGGCGGTGCCAGTGTTGCTGTATTTTCTGCTGTCTTCATTTTATTATTTTTTTGAATTCCGTTTCTTACAAATTCATTAGCGTTTAAGATTCGTCGGTTACGCATCCTTTTGCCGCGTTGGAAACAGATTTCGCGTACTTATATAGAATACCTTTTTTAGCTTTTAATTCAGG
>PSRI01000224.1 GCA_003175935.1 Bacteroidota bacterium | reverse complement strand
TATTTGTTACGCCTACCAATACAGGGCCAGCCCAATAATATGGCAACTGATCGTCCTTACTGCCACTATTCATAAATTCATTCTTTGCTAATTGCAGAGCAATATCATAAGGCTCTCCATTGGCGATATGCCTGTAGAATAATTCAGTGATTCGGTAAGTCGACTTGTCATCAACCGACCACAAGTTTGTAACTGATGATGGAACACCTATAGCTGCAAATCCTCTATTAAAACTAAACACTCCTTCTCCTTCATATAATTTCCCTGACCCCGATTCACAAGCCGAAATCACAATTAACCTGGTTGCAGGCTCCAATCCTGGGATTAATTCAGATAAATACATCAGAGAATCAGAAAAATAAATTATCGGTTCTCCATTATTGCTATTATCTGCCGCATGAGTATAAAGTTGGACAACCTGATGTTTGAAATATTCATTTAAAAAATTTTGTTTCGTCGCCTGGGATCCGGAGAATTTTGTTCCATTATTAAACTGTGAATAGATTCTTTCCATTGATTCATCACTGCCAGGTAATGTATTTAATCCACTTGCCTGAAAATAATTTACAGGCGCAATTCCCATAAAATTCTTAGATGCCCTGGAATCATTTGTAATAGAATTTCCCAAAAGATATCTGGCAGAATATGTGTAACTGATAGCATAATCCTGCACCATATATCTCAAAGGTTTTTCCCGGGTGATCAGGCATTCAAATGGAAAATAATTTCCACCCGGAGAAATAATAATTCTGCCTGGCGGCAGTCTATTGTCATCAAAAATTATTTGGTACAAGGCAAATGAAATCTTTTGAAATTCAGCAGTCTGTTTATTTATCAAACGGCTATCACTCACCAGTTCTGTATACTTTGTAACAAGCGAATCATAAATGTCCTTCTCAATTTTTCTAATGAGCATTTGGCTTTTAGTAATAACCAGCGTATAAATACTACTATCACCATTAAATATTTCAATCAGCGCCTCATGATCCTTTAGAATATATTTTCTAACCGCTTCAATTGAAATAAAATCTTTTGAATTGAGATTCTGAATGTAGAGCGGATTCCTCATCTTGATCTTTCCCATTACACTGTCCAATTCCAGTTTCAGATTTATTAATTCTGCAGCCTGTGATGGGTGAGTTTGGCCTTCGTTTTTTAACTCTATTTGCGCAATCTTCTTTTTCAAATCAGACAACTCTGCCTGATCAGACTCTTTAATGAGATGTTGCTCATCCAGTTGATCAATGAGCAATACTGATTTACTTTTCTCAAAGAAATAAAATGCACTCGTAGTGTCGTGTAATAAATAGCAGGCTTCAATAGCATTTTCATATAAACGAAGGGAGCTTTTGCGCCAAAATAGTCGCGACTGAGTTTCAGATTGAACTAATTTGAGTTCACTTATGAGCTTGTCAGCAGAAGAAAAGATGCTTTGTGCCCGACGCAGGTAATCGGAATCGTTAGTTTGTCGATATGCCGCAAGACATGCAGATCCTTTGTCCAGCACCACTCCTACAATATAAGTGGCCTGCGTGGGGTTATTTTTTTTTTGCAAATCCGCTAATAGTCTCAATTCATTAGTTCCAACATGGATTGAATCAAACGCACGTTGAAAAAATGAAAATGCAATATCGAATTTACCATCTATTAGAAATTCGTTCGCAAGATTACCAAGTATATTAATGGCCTGAATCGAGTCTGCATACAGGAGTGCCTTAAAATAGATGGGCCTTGCTTTGGACCTCTCATGCAGTTTGTGCGAAATCACATATGCCATTTCACCAAGTGCAGCTGCACAACCGGGTTTATGTCCTGATTTGAGATTATACTCGTACCCACTTTGAAATGCTTGCACTGCATCTTTAAATTTTTTTTGATGTTCAAGTACAATTCCAAGTGCGCTATAATAGGTACCAATTGATCTCATATTACCCACTTGTAAGAAGTGCTTTATTGCATTTCTTGCTTCCAGTTCGGCTATACTGTCTTCTCCAATTTCATTGAGAGCATTTATTTTCCACGTCAAAATATTTTGTGCAAATTGGGTTGTATCCCTGCCAAATTTATTAATGATATTAAGTCCGAGATTTGCAATCCCTATACATCGATGGTAGTCGCCAACATTAAATAAATAAACCAGTCGGTCTTCCAATGCATTCATAACATCATCATCCAGGTAATTAGCTCTTTCTGAAATAACAATACAACTGTCCAAAGCCTGGTTTTTTTCAGTTCTCAGATTTAAATAATCATAACTAAATGTGAGGTTTTGATAAAGATGAATGAGGCGTTCGGGGGTGGTGTATCCTTTGGAATAATTGATCTTAATGATTTTAATTGCTTCTTTAGTGGATGCAATCGCATCCTGGTAATTGCCTTGTAAATAATACATGACACCAATTCTCTGGAGTAAGAATGCATAAGCAGAATCATTTTGAAAACCGCAGGATTTCATTTTCATATTGAGTTCCTGCAATTCTTTCATTTGTTCCGGAACAGGTACCTGTTGAGCTCGCAGTTGTTGTATTCTATTCCAGAAAAACACTTTGTCGGGACATTGACCCAACAAAGTGTTTATTGATCCAAAGAAGAAAATAACAGCAATTAAAAATTGTTTCACATCCAAGACAAACTCATTTAGAATCTGATAAAGCTGCCATTTAAAGTATACTTGGTACCTGTTGTTTTTTCACTCACCTGATCAATGATAGACCTGGGGGTATTTCCGGGTGAAGCTTGTATCAGGTTTAGCATTCTTCCAGTAACAACGGGTGTAGCAAAAGAAGATCCTTCCATCAGTCGGTCAGTTGCAGAAGGATGTGGAAATGTGCAACATTGTCTGCCTGTTTTTGTCAATACGCCAACATTCACAAACACATTCGAATAATTTTGATAGAAGCATGGAAGTTGTAGCTCACCTCCGGCCGACGCAAGCGTTGTAACTGTTACCATATTGCTGAATTGAGTACTAAAGCATCCCGGATAAAACAGCTGCCTGCCCGGAAGGGATAGATCATTAGTGGTATTTTCAGAAGTTGGACAAACCGAAGTCGGATTGTGATGTCCACGAGTATTCCCAGCCGCTGCTATGATTGGAATTCCGTTTTCACTTGCCTTAGAAATATATTTGAATAAGACAGAGTCCACATCTCCAAAATAACCCCAGCTTGCATTAATTAGGTTCACGTGATTTTTAATTGCATAGCTCAATGCACAGCTAACTGTATATATTGATCCGCCACCTCTGGCATCAAATGCACGAATGGACATTATTTTGGGTTTTGTGTCAGGGATTTGATTGAGCACAATTCCTGTTACTGCAGTTCCATGCTGCACATGGTTGGGATCATTAAGCACGAAATAACTTTCATTGGGAATAACACTGAAAATGGTTCCGGTACCCGGCAAACCCCAAATAAGACTTCCAATTCTTGAAGTAAATCGCGTTGTATCAAGTCCAGTATCAATAATAGCAATTACCCGACTATCAGATTCTGTAGTACCATTTACAGGAATCTTAATTGTTGAATCATAATCAAAATAGTGAAAGGCAGTATCTGTTGCCTCAGGTATTTCAAGGTTGATATTATTCATGTAAGTGTAATCTCCCGTTGGTCCCGGCTTTGGAGTAGTAGGTGGCGGTGGAGGAACAGTTTGCCCACTTAGTCCAACAATACTTACATCAAGATTAATTAGTGAGGAATCACAGGGGCAATAAGAGACAATGCACCTGGTGCTTGTACCTGGCAAAATTCTTTGCAGGTATGCACTTATTGAATCGCAACAAGCAGCTACGATAGCTGCCCTTCCAGTACTATCTGTGTGATCTGGAAAATAAATATTTCGACTAAACCATGGGTCGCCCTTAGGAACGTAAGTTGGTAAGGTAGGTGGGAAATGCTTATTACACGAAGTTTGCATCAACATAATCAATGCTACTGCGCATGTCAGAAAGCGAACAATACGCTTCCCGAAATGAAAAATCACTAGCTTTTTCATATTGAGAGTTTAAGGTGAAGTGTGGATCATTTCATCTGATCAAGCCATTTTTTTGCAATGTCACTCATCGACAAATTCTCGATTACCACTTCTTTCAACAGCTTAATGGCTTCTTCTTTGTCTTTAGGGCGGTTACGTTTCATTAGAGTGAGGGCCTGGTAGAATTTTCCTGGGTTGGAAAAATATCCTTTCTCTGAAGCGATCGAAGCAAAATAATTTAATGCCTTATCGTATTGCTTTAAGTGAAGGGCTGCAATCCCTGCATATTCTCTTGCATCGAAATCAGTTGGGTTCCGGGATAAAATAGATTCAAATACATTCAGTGCCTGGGCGGCATTCCCTTTATTGTATAAGTTTTTGCCCAATTGCATGCTGTCTCCCCTGGCACTCATGCTCACACCGAGGTTCGTTAAATTTTCCTTTTCGTATTTAGCAGCTAATTCTTCTACGGATACTGGTGAAAAAATCAATAATCTAATTATAAAAACAGATGCAATTACGGCAGCTGCTGCAACATATCTCCACAGTTTACGTACCGGCGTTTTGATGTCAACAACTTTAGCTGGAACAGATTGGTTATATAATTTTCTGAAATTTTCTTTCTTTTCTGCATTCACAAGGTCGAGTGCTGATTGTGTTGCGGATAAATAAAATGCTACATCTTCAGCGAATGAAGGGTCTGAGATTATTTTTTGATCGAACTCTTTCTTTTGATCCTCAGTTGGATTCGATTTGAAGAAATCTTCGATATATTCCAAATTCTCCATCATAAAAGAAAATTAAGGGGCTTTGTACAATTGTCTGAGTTTTTCCAGACATCGGAGGCGGCTAGTCTTAACCACGTCTGCGGTCTTATAACCGAGCTCCCCTGAAATGTCCTTATCGCTAAAACCTTCTGCCGATAACATTAACATTTGTCGGCAATTTTCACCGAGTTGATTCAGTTTAGCTCTCAACTGTTCCCAATCTGTCTTGTCAATCAAATTCTGAACTACAGATTTGGCGGTGTCTGAAATTTGAAAGAGCATATCTGCCAGCGTTATGGTTTGGTGAACACTGCTCTTATTGGTCGTCTTTTTCCGGATAAGGTCAACACATTTATGATGAAAAATCTGATACAACCATGTTTTTAGCGTGGATCTTCCTTCAAAACCACCATGAATAATCTTGTCGATTGCAGATAAAATAGAGTCGGAATAGGCGTCGAAGGCTTCATCCTCACTTAGGGAATGCTTTTGCATCCCCTCCCTTATAAAATACATATAAGTATTAAAAAACTGTTCCTCGCCGCGCCTTTTCATTAGACCTGGCTGATTTAGATTATGCAGAATCTCCTGGTCCGTTGAATGAAGAATAATTTTAGTAACGCTCATGAAGGTTGGTGATACTTAAATATAATAAAATAAAGCCTCAAAAAAAACAGGTAATCATTTGTTGTCCTTCTTTATTCAATTCCGACAAATATAACAGCACCCGAAACCCACAACAAACTTACTCACAGTGGGGCTCAGTGCAAATCAGCCGTTCTAACCTATACATTACTGTTAGATTATGAAAATACGCCAACAACCAATCAGGATGATTCAAAGGGTAAAGGAAATAAGCCCATCAACTCTTTCTCTTCACACTATTCCTTGTGTGATTTTGAGCCAGGAATTATTTCCTTTTACTTATCATCAAACTGCTATAAATAAAAATATGATCAGCATTTGTTTCCTTAATAAACTAATTCAACGTCTCATTTTATAACAAGCATTTCGAAACGCTCCAACCCTAAATCCTAAACTGTTTCTATCTCCTTTGAAAACTCCCAATACCCTAAAATTCTCAGTATCCAATTCAAAAAAAATAAAACACCGTTATTAACCATTAAACCTTATCAATCATGAAAAAGTGTTTGTTCAATCTTGCAGGAATGTTACCTGCTATGCTAGCCGCAACTTTAACTTTCGCTCAGGGAAATAGTGTGGCTCCAAACTTCGACGCATCAAAATCCCTGGCACCTGCTCCGGCAATGTCAAATGCGCATGCAAGAGCATTGAAAGATTTCAACAGAAATAACAAAACAGCACCTGCCGCACAATGGCGCCAGATTCAGGATGGATTTATTGCAGAATTTACCCAGGACGGAATCCAATCCAGGACGGCCTACGACAAAAAAGGAAATTTTGTTTATACCATTAAAACCTATGGTGAAAAAGACCTTCCAAAGGAAGTGAGAAAGCAGGTAAAGAGTACTTATTATGACTTCAGTATTACACAGGTTGAAGAAGTTCATGCAAGTGATAAAGTTGCTTACCTGGTACATATTCAGGACGGCAATGCATGGAAAATAATCAGAGTTACTGAAGATGACATGGATGTTTACAAAGAAGGACAAAACCTTTAACCCTTCTGCTCATATCGCCGGGTCCGGTCTCCCACCTTTACGCCGGCCCGGCACTCTTAAACTCCTTTTAGTTTCTACCTTAAACTAACCCCTGATCCCGGAGCAAATCAGCTTCGGGTTTTTTTTGTCCAGGATTTTGGATATTGGATTTTAGATGCAGGCTATTGCCCGCCCGAACGAGTCATTCGGACAGGTACCGTTGAGTAAAGGCGTGGATTTTGCCTGCCTGGCGCAGGCAGGGATGTTAGATGTTGGATGTGGGATATTGGATGTCGTCGCCCAATGTCGGTCTGAGCACGTCATCTCAAGGTTGAGCAGAGAGTCTGTTAGAATCGTAATTTCACGAAATATGAATTCATGTGAGGATTAACTATTTTTACAATTACAACAGAAAAATATGTTTCAAAGAATCCAAACCATTTGGCTATTACTCGCTGCAGCCTGCTCATTTTTCACTTTCAAATTTCCTTTTTATAGTGGAACCAAATCCGTAAACGGAACAGTTCAATCAGAAACTGTTGAACCTGGAAGTCATTTAGGTTTACTTATTATCTCTGTTGCGGTTGGCGTAATTGCACTCATTACCATTTTTATTTATAAGAATAGAAAATTGCAATTCAGACTTTGCATGGCCGGACTCTTACTTTCAATCGGCGACCTTATACTTTATTATTCTCTTTCAAAATCTCTTGAAAATGGAGTGCTCGCATTCTGGTCCATTTTCGCTTTCGCAATTCCTGTTTTTTATTTTCTTGCGGCACGCGGAATTTACAGAGATGAGAAATTAGTGAAGAGTGTAGACAGACTTCGTTAATCTGGATAAATCATTGGCGAATAAAATTTGTAGTGTCAATTTAACCTTTATATTTGTCGCCGAGTTGATGACACCTTCCTATTGAAAATCTTCTTCTAAGTCAGTAGATATCCCAATTTAATTTAATTAAAGGATTAACAGTCCTATTGCTTATTCCCAAAACAAATGGGAACAGGAATTTATTGCCCTGCTTATAAACTCTGATAATGAAGAAAATTTACCTACCCAAATTTTTACTAAGCTTAACCCTAATCCTTACCTCATGGAACCTGCTGGCACAATGCCCTGGTCCGTCACCTTCTGTTGCAACACCGCTTCGTGATGGAGGTGTTTGTCGCGTAATCGTTCAGGCTACTCAACCCAATGTACATGTAGTGGCCATGAATGCTAACGGAGAATTACTCGGACAGGCTACCTCTGACGCCAGTGGAAATGCCTGCGTGTATTACTCATGCGATCAAACACCAAGCGCAGTTGTTGGTTGTGGTGACAACGGCTGTTGCTTTGCATCGCTTGCAGCTGCAGTCACGCTTCCAGTGAAGCTTGTTACATTCACAGCAAAACTGGAAGGAGTGGACGTTGATTTGCAATGGAGCACCGCATTTGAAATAGATAATTACAAATATGTGGTTGAAAAAAGCTATGATGGAAAATCGTTTGCTTCCGTTTCAGAAATTAGAGGATCAACTTATTCATTGAGACAATTAGATTACACGTATACCGACAGGGCTTCGATAAATAATCAGTCCGCATATTACAGACTAAAACAAATTGACATCGATGGAAAAATTGAATACTCAAAAGTTGTATACGTCAACAATCGCCAATCTGGCGGTAAAGTGTCTTCCGTATTCCCCAATCCTTTCCATTCGGATATTCAATTAGTGGGAATTAATTCCAGTGATTTGAATTCAAAGAATGTGAGAGTATTTAGCTCAACCGGAAAACAAGTAAACTTTACCATCTCAGGTGCAAATGAAATAAGATTGGATCAAACAGCTCCTTCGGGAATCTATATCATAAAAATTAGTGACCAAATATTCAAGGTCGTAAAGAATTAAGATCCGTACCAATGAAGAGTGGCAGTGCCGTGGAAACCCCACGGCACTATTTTTTTCTATAAGAATTTACCAGTTTTACTTTCTTTAATTTTTTTCACGCCCGCAGGCACCCCCGAATAAACCAGTTCTCCTCCGGCATCCCCAGCTTCAGGGCCTAAATCAATCAACCAGTCCGCACTTTTAATTACATCCATATTATGTTCAATTACAATTATGGAATGTCCCTGCTCAATCAATGCATTAAATGAAGCGAGCAATTTTCTGATATCATGAAAATGCAAACCTGTAGTTGGTTCATCGAAAATGAAAAGTATATGGCCCTGCGCTTTTCCCTTACCTAAAAAAGAAGCGAGCTTCACTCTTTGGGCTTCTCCACCAGAAAGTGTATCGCTCGACTGTCCCAATTTCACATAACCTAAACCCACATCACTTAGAGGCTTTATTTTTTGTACGATGTCTTTTTCAGGACCAAAGAATTCAAGTGCTTCGTCAACGCTCATCTCCAGTACATCAAAAATATTTTTGTCCTTATAAGTCACCTCGAGTACTTCTTCTTTAAATTTCTTTCCACCACAAACTTCACAGGTAAGGTGTACATCAGCCAAAAACTGCATTTCCACAATTTGTTCGCCTTCACCTTTACAATTGTCGCACCGTCCTCCATCAACATTAAATGAAAAATGTTTTGGTTGAAATCCCCTGATTTTACTCAAAGGCTGATTGGCATACAAATCACGAATCTCATCATATGCCTTAATATATGTTACAGGATTGCTTCGCGATGATTTTCCAATTGGATTTTGATCAACGAGTTCAATTTGTGAAATGGATTCAACATCTCCTTCTATCGAATGATGCATTCCGATCTTGTCTACGAATTCACCTTTCAGTTTTTTTAGTGCAGGATAAAGAATCTGTTTTATCAAAGTAGTTTTTCCACTTCCGCTTACCCCGCTCACTACACAGAGTAGGTTCAGTGGAAATTCGATATCAATATTCTTCAGATTGTTTTGTCTGGCACCGGTAAGCTTTAGTGACCTGTTCCAACTCCTGATTTTCTTTGGCGGTTCAATTTTCAGTTCACCTTTCAAATATTTGCCAGTTAAACTTTCAGGATTTGAAATGATATGGTCATAATCTCCTGCCGCTACAACTTCTCCTCCCAAATGACTTGCCAGGGGGCCCATATCAATGATATGATCCGCTTCTCTCATCATCATTTCATCGTGCTCAACAACAACAACTGTGTTTCCAAGATCTCTAAGATTTTTGAGAACATGAATCAGCCTTTCAGTATCTCTTGAATGAAGGCCAATAGATGGCTCATCCAAAATATATAATGAGTTTGTGAGATTGCTTCCTAAACTTCGGGTTAATTGAATGCGCTGACTTTCTCCTCCGCTTAAACTATTGGCCAAACGATTTAAGGTGAGATATCCCAAACCAACATCCAGCAGGGTTTGAATTCGTTGATTAATTTCAATCAAAACTCTTTTACCAACTTTTTGATCGAAATCGGAAAGATTCAGTTTGTCAAACCATTCTTTCAAATCATTCACCTGCATTTCGCATAATTCACCAATATGCTTTCCATTAATTTTTACATAAAGCGCTTCTTTACGCAGGCGATAACCTCCGCAATCGGTACAGGTTGTTCTGCCACGATACCTCGACAACAGCACACGGTACTGCACTTTATATAAATTCGCTTCAACCTCTTTAAAAAATTCGTTGATACCATGAGCGTGGGAATTCCCTTCCCAAATTGTATTGTATTGCTCCTTTGTGAGATCCGCTATTGGTTTATGTACCGGGAAACTGAATTTTTTTGCAGCCTTAATAAACTGTTCTTTCCACCATCCGAGTTTCTCACCTTTCCATGGCGCCACGGCTCCCTCATATACACTCAGGTTATGGTCGGGAATAACCAGGTCGGGGTCTATACCAAGTATTTGTGAAAATCCCTCACAGGTGGGACAGGCTCCATATGGGTTATTAAAAGAAAACAAATTGGGTGATGGCTCCTCAAATCTGATCCCGTCGAGTTCAAACTTATTTGAAAAATGCCGGAGCTCCGAAGAATTAATCTCGAGATACATTTCACCTTCACCTTCATAGAAAGCTGTGCCCACTGAATCTGCAATTCTGTGCAGATCATCTTCATCAAATTCTTTCGCCACAATGCGATCCACTAAAATGTATGTTGGAGCAGATGAAGATTTAGATGCAGAAGAAGATGCCCCGAAAATTTGTTTGAGTTCCTTATCAGATTTTTCAAGCAGTTCCTCAATCCTTACAATTTCGCCAGTTGTTTTTTCATTTTTGCCCACATATAGTCTGGAAAAACCTTTTTGTAAAAGGATATTCAGCTCTTCTTTAAAATCTCTCTTACCCTGAAATTTATTTTGTGCAAGTATTAATATTTTGTCTCCGGCAGGTAATCCTGTAATTGCGTCCACAACATCTTTTACGTCATCTTTCTTTACTTCGCGGCCGCTAACAGGAGAAATAGTTTTTCCAATTCTGGCATATAATAATCTGAGGTAGTCATATATCTCAGTCATACTCCCAACTGTTGATCTGGGAGTTCGGGTAATAACTTTTTGTTCGATAGCAATTGCAGGGCAAAGGCCTTTGATGTAGTCTACATCGGGTTTGTTCATCCTGTTTAAGAACTGCCGGGCATAGGCACTTAAGCTTTCGGCATATCGCCTTTGTCCTTCTGCGAATAAGGTATCAATGGTGAGTGAAGACTTTCCAGAGCCTGAAACGCCTGTTACCACGACAAGTTTATTGCGGGGAATTTCGACAGTAATATTTTTGAGATTATGTACCCTTGCACCTTTGATAAGAATTCTCTCTTCTTTGTGCGGAATCTCTGCCTTCAAATTTTCTTCCTTATCTATTGGTTTGATCATACGGGATAACAAAATTAATGTTAAACTGGTTCAAGACCGTTTCAGAAAATCAAACGATGCTTTATTTTTATTGTAGCAGGCTTTTATTGTTGACATTTATTACATTCATCCGCTTTTCCGGGCTTTTGCGCGAAAAATATTTAACTAAAGTTTGGTAATCTCAAAAAATACCATATTTTAGTCGTCCCAATATCCAGGAAAAGACTAGAGACTAAACCTATCGCCTATCAGGTTAGACTTCTACTTTTTTGCTGTGTATTGGGTGTTAAATCCCTAACCAATTAAAAACCGTAGAAGTTTATGAAATCCCTAACCAACCTAACCGATCAGCAGTTGATCCACCTCTTTATGGATGGTGACGCTGAAGCTCTCGAGAACCTCATCATTCGTCACAAAGACAAGATTTACACTTCCATTCTTTTGCTGGTTAAAGACAAGTACCTGGCCGAGGACATTTTCCAGGATGTGTTTATTCGTGTCATTGACACCATTCGCAGCGGACGTTACACTGAAGAAGGCAAGTTCTTACCATGGGCCATGCGCATTGCACACAACCTTTGCGTTGACCATTTCCGCAAGGTAAAAAGAACTCCTACTATCAAAACTGGCGATGATCGCGACATTTTTGAGGTAATCAGTTTCTCCGAGGACGGAATCGACCGTCGAATGATGCAGCGTCAAAGTCACGACAGAGTTCGTGAGATGCTGGATCGTCTCCCACAGGATCAACGCGAAGTAATCATCCTCAGACATTATGCCGAACTAAGCTTTAAAGAAATTGCTGCTTTAACTCATTGCAGCATCAATACTGCTCTCGGTCGTATGCGCTATGGTTTAATCAACCTTAGAAAAATGATGACCGAAAAGCAAATCGCTTTGTAACTGTACTTTTTACTTGCTATGATAAAGTCGCCCCGATTCTTCGGGGCGTTTCTTTTTATTTTAATCCTTTATAAGCATCCAAACCACACTTTAACCAGGCTGCATATTTTTCAATCTTTGGAGTATAGGCCACGGGATTGACAAGGAGTTCTTCATCCGGACTCACAATTACATAGTAAGGCTGGGAGCTGATGCTGAAGTTTTCAGATTGGAGAGTAGCATATTTGTCACCGATAGTCCTGATTTTTTTCTTTTCGTTTGTAGCACTATTAAAAATAAACTGCTGGTCTTCTGGTAATCGGGCTCGATCATCAACGTATAAAGAAACCAGCACAAAATTATTCTGAATCAGATCTTTCACCCTTGGGTCAGGCCACACATTTTCTTCCATATTCCTGCAATTCACACAGGCCCATCCTGTAAAATCAATGAGTACAGGTCGCTTCAATTCCTTTGCTTTTTCAAGTGCCTTCTCATAATCATTCACGAAGTCGGCCTCAATACCGTTAAGTTTTACGAGATCCCTTCCATAAATACTGTAAGAAAGAGGTGGAGGAAATCCACTGATCAATGATAGGTTGGCGTATTTAGTTTTCGTTACACCAGGCAGCAAATAAATTGTAAATGCAAGAAATATTATTCCAAAGAAAATTCTAAGGGCCCCAGGTTTTATAGGCGGGGGATCGTGTTTGAATTTGAGTATCCCGAATAAATACAGAACAGTGCAAACGCCACACACAATCCAGATTGCAAAAAATATTTCGCGTTTCAGTAATCCCCAGTGTTCCACCAGGTCTGCGTTTGAAAAGAATTTTATAGCGAGGGCAAGCTCAACAAAGCCCAAAACTATTTTCACTGTATTCATCCAGCCACCAGATTTTGGAATCATATGGAGCCAACCGGGAAACAAAGCGAAAATTGCAAATGGTAAAGCCAGAGCGAATCCAAATCCTGCCATTCCCGAACTCAATTGCCAGGCTCCGCCGTCAGAGGAAAGCGATCCTGCCAACAGTGAACCCAGGATTGGGCCCGTACATGAAAAGGAAACAAGAGCCAGGGTAAGAGCCATGAAGAATATCCCCACCATACCACTCATTCCTGCTTTAGAATCAACAGCGTTCGATAAACCACTTGGCAATGTAATTTCAAAGAGACCGAAAAACGAAAGTGCAAATACAATAAAGACAAGAAAGAAAAACAGGTTCAACCAAAGGTTGGTTGAGATATTATTAAGCACTTCAGGATTTACAGAACTCAGGAAATGAAAAGGCAAACTCAGCAACACATAAATCAGGAAAATAAAAAAGCCATATAACAAAGCGTTTGCAATTCCTTTTTTTCTATCCTGGGATCTCTTTGTAAAAAACGAAACAGTGAGGGGAATCATCGGAAACACACATGGAGTAAGGAGTGCAATCAATCCTCCGAAAAATCCAAGAATAAATATTCCCCACAAGCTTTTTGATCGGTTATTTTCAGCGCCTGTACCACCACAACTATTGACGGGATTTTTAAGATCAATCGTTTTACGCTTTAGTTCATTTGAAGATGCAGCTGATTCTTGAAGACCTCCGCTTTTTGCGATCAACTCACCATTTGGAGAAAAAGAAAATTTAAACGGAACTGTTTCAGGGTCCGTAAATTCTTCTCCTTTATACGCCATAAATGTTATGGCACCTTTAATATCGCTGGTGCGAACTGTCACTTTCAAATTCGCTTCTATATCCACTTCATCTTCAAAATATTTCACCGACACATTATCAAGTAAAGGTTCTTTAGCCTCTACAAGCTTTCCATTTTCTTTGACTGATTCAATGGTTGCAAAATTTTTAGTGCTACTGTCTAAATTAATCCTGCTATTAGGTAAATCCTCAGGCATGGTGGTAGAAAACAACTTCCAACCCTTCGCAATCTTTCCATGTAAAACAATCTGATAGTTTGAATCTCCTGTTTTCTTTCCGCTAAAAGTCCATGCAACTTTAGATGAAGAAGAATCTTGTGCAAAAATTGCAAATGGAAAAAATGCAAGGATTGAAACAATTGTTATGAGGAACGATTTATTCATCTTGAATCTTGACTATGATCAAAAAGAAACGAGTCTCTTGTCAAAGAAACTCGCTTCCAGGGTTATAATTTGTCGGATAAATGACTACCCACCAATATTAACTTTAAATTCTACTTCGGAAGGAGGTAAGCATTGTTTGTCGTCGCAAACCATAAACTCAACTGAACCTGCAAGATTGGTTTTCACCTTGCCTTTTAACTTAACTACCTGCACAAAATCAACAGATTTTTCATAATAATTTACGTTACCGCCCCAAACTTCTTCGCGTTTTTGAACCAGTTTACCTTCTTCTTTTACTTTTCCATCTACAGCAACAAGTGGATTTTTTGTAAACTTAAATGTGGTGGCAACGGGGCCTTCTACGCCAACATTTTGAGCGTACATGTGATATTTTGCATTGATTGAAGCGGTCATGCGTACTTCATAAGTATTATCTGCAATTTTTTTGGAACTGAAATTCCATATAACTGCTTTTGAAGAGCCGCTCTGTGCCGTAGCAAGGATACCAGCAGAAAGTAAAATTGAGAGTAAAAATCCTTTCTTCATAAAATTTGAGAATACATTTACGAATAAATAAGGATCAAATTTCCTTAGAAAAAACTTAAGAAATTGCCAAAAATTGTGAGAATTCTAATGATTATACGGCGAGTGCGGCCTTATTTACCATGAGCAAATCTTTCAGCACCTTTCTGCCATCAGTATTGCCAAGAATCTGATTGACCGCTCTTTCAGGATGCGGCATCATTCCAAAAACGTTTCTATTTGCGTTGCAAATGCCCGCTATGTTCCTGGTAGCTCCATTTGGATTAGCAGCCTGGGTTATTTCACCATTTTCATCGCAATACCTGTAGATTACCTGGTTATTTCTCTCCAGTGCATCCAGCGTTTCCTGATCTGCATGATACCGTCCTTCGCCGTGAGCTACCGGTATTTTGAGCGCTACTCCATCTTCACCTTTGATGAAAACATTTTTACAAACAAACTTCATATTGCTGTTGCGAAGTAATACGCCTGGTAACAAACCAGCCTCGCACAAAATCTGGAAGCCATTACAAACACCCAGAACTTTACCACCTTTATTTGCAAATTCAATTACACTTTGCATCATCGGGCTAAACCTGGCGATCGCTCCGCAGCGCAAATAATCACCATAAGAAAATCCTCCCGGAAGCACTATACAATCCTCCGTAGAGAACATGCTCAGGTCCTTGTCTTTATGCCATAATTCAATTGCTTCAAATCCAAGGTCATCCCTAAGTGCGTCCATCATATCTCTGTCGCAATTAGAGCCCGGAAAAACAACAACTCCAAATTTCATTGAAATAGGTATTTGTGGGAGAAAAATTGACCCGACAAAGATAAAAAATTGGCCAGAAAGAGCAAAAAGTCTTCTCGCAAAGGCGCCAGGGTTTTAAAGAAGCTAGATTAGTACCGGGTACCAAGTACCTAGTACTTAGTACCTAGTGTCTTGTCCTGATATAGGTTGACAGATTGATCAACCAAAATTAAACGGCAAAGATGACAAAGACACAAGGGATAACCATCCGGTACAGTATTAGCTTTAGACAAAAAGT
>PSRI01000087.1 GCA_003175935.1 Bacteroidota bacterium | reverse complement strand
ACAAAGCCCATAAACAAACCCAAGGGCAGATAAAGAAACGCGGAATCAACAAAAGTTGAAAAGAAATAGGTCCAGGTGAGACTCGCGAAGATCCATGTGGCCAAAACCGAAAATCCGATAATCCTGTACCGGTTGCGATCTACCACACAATCGGTGATCAGCTCTTTTTCGGCTGTGGATAACCACCAAAGAAATTCGGTGAATTGCGAAGGAGTATAGTTTTCCCTCTGCGAAAGAGATATGTTGCGATCAGTCATACTTGAAATAGTTGAAATGTTTACAATGGTGATCAACAGACAGGTTGAGGTGGAAATGTTGAGGCACCTTGGAGGTAAGATCTCAATCTTATCACAAAACGGACGAATCGGTGAAATCTTTTGCGAAGGCTGTTAAAAATTATACAATTGCAATATCAAAAATTGAAACCGAACAATTGGGATTTTTCCAGCCATTTGTCAGGTTTTTGATCATGGAACAGATAGTTTATTTCGGATTTTAGATATTACCTTTGGCAACTCAAATTTTAAGGAAATATGCAATTTGATAAGAATGCGATTATTGGCTTTGTGTTATTGGCGCTTTTGTTTCTTGGCTTTTTTTATTTCACCAGGCAGGGACAATTGGAAGCAGAAAAAAAACAAAAACATATTCAGGATTCATTAGCCCTCCTGCAACCTAAAGTAGACTCGGCTGCATTACTCAGGGAAAAGGCAGGATCGGATTCCCTGAACCGCATTTCCTCTGCCGGAGATTTCAAAACAGCAGCCCTTGGCTCTGAAAAAGAAACTGTAGTGGAAAATGGTGTTTTGAGGATCGTTTTTACAAATAAAGGTGCTCAACCTAAAAAAGTTGAACTCACTAATTATAAGTCCTACGACAGCCAGACTGTAAAACTGGTAAACGGCGACTTCGATAAAATCACTTATTCACTAAATACAGCAGGAAACCGCTCTGCGCAGGTTAGTGATCTGTTTTTTGAAGGTGGTGAAATTACAAAAGCTGCGGACGGTACTCAAACAATCAGTTACCATATCAACGATGCAGGAGGCCAGGCTGTAATCCACCAATTTGTAATTCATCCAAACAATTATATGATTGATTGGAATATCCAGTTCGAAGGGGCAGACAGGCTACTCACACAAAATACTCTGAATTTAGATTGGCAGGACGAAGCCACTCAGCATGAACATGACATCACCCTGGAAAGAAGAGAAACACAAATTGGTTTCTGGATAAATAATGACTACGACTATTTTACTTTGGGTAGATCGTATGACAAAAAATTTGAAGCACCTGTACAATGGCTTAGCATTAAACAGAAATTTTTTAATACCACGCTCATTGCAAAAAATAATTTTAGTTCCGGACAAATAAATTGCACCACACACCCGGATTCAACTCATATTATTACCAGGGCCACTGCGAATCTGAAAATGACGCTTCCGGCAGGGAGTAAAGCAAATATTCCCATGCAGATTTATTATGGTCCTAATGACTACAAAATTCTAAAGTCATATAATCTTGGGATGCAAAATGTAATTAATCTTGGCCAGGGAATGTATGCCTTTGTGAAATATATTAACCGGTGGATCGTGATGCCGGTATTTGATTTCTTCAAGAAATTCATTGGAAGCTATGGTATCGTGATTGCATTGCTTACGCTGGTTATTCGTCTGGTTACTTCGCCATTGGTTTATACCAGTTATTTGAGTGGCGCAAAAATGAAAGCTCTTCGTCCCGAATTGGAAATTTTGAAGGCTAAGCATAAGGACGATCAACAGGCATATGCAATGGAGCAAATGAAACTGTTCCGAACAGCAGGGGTGAATCCATTAGGAGGATGTATTCCAGCACTACTTCAAATTCCAATATTCTTCTCATTGTACAGTTTCTTCAATTCGAATATCGCATTACGGGGCCAAAACTTTTTGTGGGCCAGTGACCTTTCATCTTATGATTCCATATTAAATTTTGGATTTAATATTCCTTTTTATGGAAATCACGTGAGTCTCTTTACTCTTTTGGCGACTGGTACCAGCTTTCTGATTTCTGTTTACAGTATGTCCCAGACTCCGGACCAGAATAATCCTATGATGAAGTATATGCCTTATATCTTTCCGATATTGTTATTGGGAGTGTTCAATGCATTACCATCAGCGCTAACCTGGTATTACACTGTATCAAACTTAATCACCCTGATTCTCCAGTATGTAATTCAGAATTTTATCATAGATCATGACAAGATTCTTTTGCAATTGGAAGAAAATAAGAAAAAACCCAAGACCAAGAGTAAGTTCCAGGAACGACTGGAACAAATGCAGGAAACCCAGAAAAAGCTTCAGGATGCAAGAAGTAAACAACAAGGTAAATAATTGAATATGAAGGCCCGCCGCTAAGCGGGCCTTATTTTTTAACATGATTATCTGCAACCTGCATTTGGTATTTACTATCTTTAATCTTAAACAATCGACCAAATGAGAACCAGGACTTACTTAGGAATCACATTGATCGGAACTATGCTGAGCGTGGGAACCATGGCCCAAAAGATACTGTCTGAGGGTACATTGGTATATGATGTTACTGTACAAACCGGAGCCAAAGAGCCTCAGATGGCCGACATGTTCGATGGAGCGTCTACAACTATTTTGTTGAAAGGAAGTCAGAGTCGTACGGAGATGAAAAGTGCTCTGGGGTCCACTATTACCATGATGGATGCAAAATCCGGAACCGGATTTGTGGTCAAGGAATATGGTCAGCAGAAATTGCTGATTACAATGAGTCAGGCCGACTGGACGGATTTGTTTAAGAAATATAACGGCATCAGTTTCACAACTACAAATGAAACGAAAACTATCCTTGGATATACTTGTAAAAAGGCTATTGGTAAGATGCCCGATGGTAGCAGCTTCGTAGTTTACTACACAACTGAAATTTCAACAGAAAATAAAGATTTCGATTATCAATTCAAGTCACTTCCGGGACTTGCTCTCGAATATGAATCTTCAGTAGGAAATCTTAAAGTAAGATATACCGCATCGAAAATCAGTTTTGATCCGGTACCTGCACAGAAATTTGATATGCAAAAAGCTTCATATCGTGGATATCGCGAAATGACTTACCAGGAAAGCATCAAATTAAAGGGAAGTAAATAAGAATTATTTATTGCAGGGCAGAGGTCCCATGCTAATAAAACCAGGAAGTTTGATTGATCTGGTTTTGTAAGGCAATACATAAGTTACACTACCTTTCTTGTAGGTAACAATAGTATTGTACATAACGAAATTTTCCTGAGTGTTGGGAATTACCACCGCACTATTGAAATGAACGTCATTCTTGAGAGAAAAAGTTACTGAAGATTTTATGTTTGAGAAGCAGCTGCTATGCGCATTGCGACTCTTGTCATCGCCACCATTTGATTTTATCCCGCTAACCGCAAATACAAACTGGGTAATGGCAACCATTACCAGGATCACTCCGGCCTTTGCAGCAACTTTTAACAGTATGTTTCGGGATTTTAACATTGAAAGCAAAAATAGCAAATTTTTCTTAACATTTAAACTCCACTCATCACAAACTTTAGTACTTATTTAACGAATGAGCCTGGTACAGGTTACAAATAATTTTAATTGTGGGAATAAAGTCCTATCTTTCAATAACCTCCATTACATGAAAGAAAATCCATACCGCCACGATAAACATGAAATTAGGGAGTTACTGAAGCAATTTGAAAACCTCCGGTCAGGTCAAAGCCATACCTACCTCGACGAAGAATCTTTCGAAAGAATTATCGACCATTTTGACGATAAAGATGAAATGCCCAGGGCGCTGGAGGCGGCCGAGCTTGGTATTCAACAGTATCCCTATTCAGCCTCTTTAATGGTTAAAAAAGCAGACCTTCTGATTGCTGCCCGAAAATATAGTGATGCACTGCAATTGTTAGAGCAGGCAGAAATTCTTGACAGTACTGATATAGATATTTACATTTTAAAAACCGACGCATACCTCGCCCTTGATCAGCAGGAAAAAGCGGTTGCACTTCTTGAAGAAGCGATACAGCAATTTGAAGATGAAGAAAGAATTAACCTGCTCTTTGAGCTTGCTGATGTTTATGATGACTATGAAGAGTTTGATAAAGTATTCGACTGCCTGAAACATATATTGGAAAATGAACCCAATAATGAAGAAGCACTGTACAAGATTTGTTTCTGGACTGATTTTTCGGGACGCAATGAAGAAAGCATCAGGCTTCATCAGAATATCATCAATGAATATCCTTACAACGAATTAGCCTGGTTCAATCTTGGAGCTGCATACCAGGGATTGAAATTGTATGAGAAATCTGTTGATGCATATAAGTATGCCATCGTTATCAATGAAAAATTTGATTATGCTTACAGGAATATGGCTGATGCATACATCCGCTTAAGAAAATATCGTGATGCAATTGAGGCTTTGGAAAGAGTAATTGAGCTGGCCAGACCGGAAGATGTTATTTACGAAGCCATCGGCCATTGCTATGACAGATTAAAGAATTACGCGCAGGCCCGTTTTTATTACAAAAAAGCATCTCACCTTAACCCTGAAGACAGCAAACTTTATTACAAGATTGCCTGCACTTATATCAATGAGTCCACGCTTCCCAAGGCTGTGCAATATTTGGAATCTGCTATGCGAATCCACAAAATGCAACCTGAGTATAATCTGGCAATGGGAGAGTGTCTCATGGAAATCGGGAATATTAAAGATGCGGTTGTTTATTTTTCGAATGTGGTCAAGGCTAAACCCAGAAGCCTTGGCGGTTGGGAAGCATTGATCCGCTGTTTATATAAAAATAATTTTGCTGATGAAGCTATGCAGCAAATCATGATTGCCCAGGAAATTGCAGGTGATAAACCGCTATTTTTATTTTATAAAAGTGCGGTCCTTTTCGCAAAAGGAAAATCTAAGGAGGCTCTTTTGCAATTGGAAAAGGCAATGGAGAGGGCCCCTAAAACTCTAAAGAAATTCATAGAGTTAAACCCAACAATTCTTCAAAATCAGCAGGTCGTAGATCTAATCGCCCGATATAAACGAAATAAGTCTATTTAAACAAACTGTCTGTCGACATTTCAGGAAGGCATGACCGAAATCAGTAGCGATAAGGATTTTCTTCCCTATTTTTGCGGCTACTTAAAAATTTCGGCAGTTCATGAATTTTAATCTCACACAAATACCAGAAAGGAATAAGAAGCCCAGGAATCATGGTATCACCATGGTAATGGACAAAGGTCTCAGCATCGAAGAAGCAAAGAATTTTTTGAGTGTTGCTCATCCCCATGTTGATATCATCAAGTTGGGATTTGGTACTTCGTTCGTTACACCAAACCTGAGAGAAAAAATTGAAGTGTATCGTGGCTACGATTTGCCAATCTATTTTGGCGGAACCCTGTTTGAGGCTTTTTTAATACGCAACCAATTTCATGACTATATCAGCGTATGCAAGGATTATGGAATTACTTACATGGAAGTGAGTGATGGATCGATTACAATTCCGCATGCGGAGAAATGTGGTTATATAGAAAAGCTCACGAAACACGGTATTGTACTGAGCGAGGTAGGAAGCAAAGACGCTGAACACATCATCCCGCCATATAAATGGATTGAATTAATGAGAGCCGAATTGCAGGCTGGATCTTCATATGTTATCGCTGAAGCCAGGGAGGCAGGTAATGTAGGAATTTACAGAGGGTCCGGTGAAGTAAGAGAAGGGCTTGTTCAGGAAATACTCACACAAATTCCCGAAGAAAAAATTATTTGGGAAGCGCCACAAAAAGCACAACAACTTTATTTTATTGAATTGCTGGGCTGTAATGTTAACCTTGGAAATATTGCTCCAACAGAAGTATTGCCACTCGAAGCAATGAGAATTGGATTAAGGGGAGATACATTCCATTTGTTCCTGAATAAAGAAGAAGCTCAATGAAGCTTTATGGATTGATAGGTTTTCCACTGAGTCATTCCTTTTCCAAAGAATATTTTACAGTAAAATTCCAACGGGAAGGAATACAGGATTCCCGCTATGAATTATTTCCGATCCGCAACATTGAGGAATTCCCTTCTTTGCTTGAGAATCATCCTCAACTTGCTGGCATCAATATTACTATTCCATATAAACAATCGGTTTTGCAATATTTAGATGATAAATCTAATCTTCCTGCCGGACTGGATGCATGCAATTGCATCAAAATTGTAAATGGAATTAAATATGGATTCAACACGGATGTGGTGGGATTTGAAAAATCATTCACATCAAAATTGAAGTCGTCTCAACACAATGCCCTGGTATTAGGTACAGGAGGTGCTTCTATGGCAGTCCAATTTGTTTTAAAGAAGTTGGGAATTGATTTCAAACTGGTGGGCAGGAAAAATACAGAGCTTTCTTATGAAGATCTAAATGAGAAAGTCATCAAAGAAACAGCGATCATTATTAACACAACACCATTAGGGACTTACCCTAAATCGCAGGAATTTCCCAATATTCCATATGGGGCACTAAGCCCATACCATTACGTTTACGACCTGATCTACAATCCGTCTAAAACATTATTTCTGCAAAAAGCTGAAGAAAAGGGAGCGACCATTCAAAATGGTTTTGATATGCTGGCTATCCAGGCAGAAGAGAGTTGGAGAATCTGGAATGAATAATCGAAATTGTCATGGAATTTATCTCCCTTCAAATTTTTGTTTCACTTCATCCGGAAGTGATAGAATTTTTTTTCTTTCATAGCTATAGCAGATCATAGTTGTTTTTGCATGGGCAATAACTGATTTCTTGCCGTCTTTTTCGATTTCAAGTTTATAAACCACTTCAAATCCCGATCTGGTGATTTCTGAAATGGCAGCACTGGCTTCAATCGTGTTTCCATAATAAAGTTCGCCTTTAAACTCAATGGCCACATCGCTCATAATCAAACCTGCTCCGGCAATATTCATTTCTTCGTAGCCGTAGAAACCTAAAAATTGAACCCTTATTTCATGAATGATTGAAAGGATGGTATCATTCCCAACGTGACCGCCGTAGTTAATATCAGTTATGCGTACCGGGATTTTTGTAGTAAACGGAAATGATTGAGGTAATTCTATCCTTACTCGTGGCATGAGAAATATTTGCAGTAAAATTAATTCCCGCCGACATTCGAAAAAATTATTTTGAATCTTCCTGCATCAGCTTCATTAATTCATGGATGTCCATGAAGTTTTCCGGAGAAGGGATGAAACCACTATTAACAAGTTTCTTTTGCCAGATACTGATTACCGAGTTCCAGTAGTCATTACCTGAAAGTATCATACCCAGGATATCCTCTGTTTTAGGATTAGAACCGAGAACACCTTTCAAAGATTTGAATTTGGAAGAAACCCTCACATCTGATCCTGATCCATCAGTAAGGTGAAAATAACTGTTCATCAGGTCAGTGATATTTACATCATCAGTTTCTTCGCCTTTTTGATTTTTTACACGTTTGCTGTAAGTGTTTAAATCATATTTATCAGTCAATCCTGAAATTTGATCAACTGTAAGCTGATTTTCCGGTAAAGAATTGTCTTCTTCAGCAGTTACTGCTGGAGTAATTTCTGCCGTTTGTTCGGCGGTTGCGTCAGCTCCGGCTACAGGCACTGAATTCTTTTTCGGATAAATAATTTTTGAAATGATATTTTTTAGTCCTCCTGCATTTGCGGTAATGGGATTGGCAGATTCCGGACGAGCCAAAGATGTGTCTGTTTTTGCGGTTACTCCCGCATTTTGTACAGGAGAAGCTTCTTTAGTTTTTGTTCGGAAAAACAAAAATTCAACACCGGTGATTACGAGTGCTGCAATAGCTGCAGCGACTGCCATTCTGTAAAATCTCTTACGGTTCCATTTGGACGGGAGAGGTATGACAACGGCTTTACCAACATTCAGTTTGCTCACGATCCTGTCCCACATATTAGCGGGCGGTAGTTCTTCATATGTTGAGAATCTCTTCTTCACACTTAAAAATTCATTATCAAGATCAAGACTGATCTTTTTCCAGCTATCCTCCGGAGGACTTTCTTCCCAATTATATAGTTCGTTTCTCCAATCCATAGCCGTGATTATGGATGACCCTCCGATTTTTTTCGTCCGGTAATTAGGTTTTGCAATATAGCTTTGGCCCTTGCCAATTGAGATTTACTGGTTCCTTCGCTAATTCCTAGCAATTCTGCAATTTCCTTGTGCGTGTAACCTTCCACAGCATACAGGTTAAAAACCGTTCTGTATCCAGGTGATAATTCCTGGATCAGTCTCACAAGGTCTTTCAGGGCAAGATTATCTAATGCTGAAAGATCTTTATCCTCAATGAGCTTATCCTCGATTTCGGGAATCTGGTAAAGATTTAATTGCTTGCGGTAGTGTTCAATGGCGGTGTTCACAAAAATCCTTCGCACCCAGCCTTCAAATGAGCCTTCGCCACGATAGCGTTCCAGGTTCCTAAAAACTTTCACAAATCCATCCTGCAGAATGTCCTGAGCGTCCTCTGCATTTCCCGCATACCTTAGGCATACCGCATACATTTTAGGAGAGAAATGCTGGTATAAAAGTTCCTGCATCCTGCGGTCACCTTCAATGCATCCTCTAATTAAGTCGCTTTCCGTTATATGATGGTTGCCTGCGATTGACATTATTTTGAATGATTAACCGAAATTTCATCTAATTCACCGCCATTCTTCATGATACGGCCTGCATAAGCAGGAAACCGATTAGTTGATCCATAGCTTTTCTACGATGACTATACTGATTTTTCTCTTCCAGGGACATATTTGCAAAAGTTTCATAAGCTCCGTCGGGCACAAAAACCGGATCATATCCAAAGCCCCCATCACCACTTTGCTGATCTGTAATTTTACCTTTACAAATCCCCTCAAACTGAAATTCTTTTCCTGACCTGTATAGTGAAATTACAGTCCTGAATTGTGCTTCTCGGTTAGTCGTGCCCTTTAGTTTCGACAGTAATTTATCGATATTCTTTTGAAAAGATTTTTCTTCGCCGGCATAACGCGCGCTTTTTACTCCTGGCTCTCCGTTTAACGCAAAAACTTCGAGTCCTGTATCCTCGCCAAAACAATCCTGCCCCGTAAGAGTGTAAATGGTTCTTGATTTCTCTCTTGCATTTTCTTCGAGTGTTAAATATGGCTCCGGTATGTCAATTTTTATTCCCGCTTCTTCGAGAGTCTTAATTTGAAAGCGGTTACCCAATACCGAACGTATCTCTTCAACCTTGTGTTTGTTGTTCGTAGCGAAAATTAGTTTTTGCATAGAATCTTATTATAGATCAAAAAGGGTCTTCAGACTAACCCACAATTTGCTCTTCAGCAAACGATCTTCACTCAAAATTTTTAATTCTGGGGCACAGAGGTAGGTAACATTGCTGTAAGGCTGGGGCTGGAAATAGGGAAACTGAATAGGTAATCCAATTTCCGACTGCTCAATACCGAATATAAATACTGTTACGGGATTTGTAACGTTATTAATTGCGACGTAATTCTTTTCTTTTACGTTATGCAGATTAATTATGGCAACATCGGACATATTCAACCTGCATGCATTGAGAATTCCGGCCAGAAAATTAAAGTCTTTATCTGAAAGAATTCCGGAATCTGTATTATTTATAAGTATTGTAATATTCTTTTGATTATCTCCGAGATATTTAAAAGGTGAATTATTCGCAGGAGATTTATCAGTTGTCACAAACTTGTCAAGCACTAACACATTTTTGTACAACTCAATCAAAACAGTTTCAGAAAGATTTATGTTTTCCAGGCTCATAGTTCAAATTATGATAAGCGGCTGCCGGGCCACCAGAATTTTTTTTGTTTCTTTGCAACAAAAATAATCTTTTATGATTGCTGCTCTGGATATTCAGATCAATAAGGCAGGAAGAAGCAAATTGAGTGAAATAAATCTTGAAAACCTTCCATTTGGAAAATATTTCAGCGATCATATGCTGGAAGCAGATTTTGAAAATGGCGAATGGAAAAATGTTGAGATTAAACCTTACCAACCTCTTCTCATTCAACCCTCACTTACAGCTCTTCATTACGGTCAGGCCATATTCGAAGGAATTAAGGCTTATAAAAATGAAAAGGGGGAAGCATTTATATTCAGACCCCATGATAATTTCAAACGGTTCAATATTTCTGCTGAAAGAATGCAGATGCCTGTGGTTCCTGAAGAAATTTTTGTTGAAGGCATGAGGCAGCTTATCAATATTGACAAAGAATGGATTCCGTCTTTACCCAACCATTCATTGTATATCCGTCCGTTTATGTTTGGGTCCGATGAGGTTATCGGAGTGAAGCCATCAGACAATTACAAGTTCATAATTATACTTAGTCCCACAGGTCCTTATTATAGTGCGCCTATGCGCATTTATGTGGAGGAAAAATATACGCGTGCTGCGCCGGGAGGGATGGGATATGCTAAATCTGCCGGTAATTATGGAGGTGCTATGCTTGCAACTGCAGAAGCAAAGAAGAAAGGGTACGATCAGGTACTATGGACCGATGTGTTCGAACATAAATATGCGCAGGAAATAGGTACCATGAACGTATTTTTCAT
>PSRI01000182.1 GCA_003175935.1 Bacteroidota bacterium | reverse complement strand
TTGTAGTTTTTGTATTGTCTAGGTACTAAGTACTTGGTACTATTTATCAAGGTTTCCAATTGAAGCACAAGTCGATCATGCAAGCTCGGAAGACTTGCAGCAGACGAATAATTGTAGTTTATTGTTTGTAGTTTTTGTATTGTCTAGGTACTAAGTACTAGGTACTAAGTACTAAATACTTTCTTCAAAAACCTTATCAGTATGCGCAAAATCACTTATACTGCAGGAGGATTAAATGGGGAAAAAGTAGAACTGCAGGAAAGCAACGACCTCGTGGCCGTTAGAACAAAAAATGGGAAATCCCTTGGAGAAGCCCTCAAAACAAAACCTTCAAAAGAAACCGCTGCCAAGCTAAAGGTCAAACAAAAAATTCCACGCGCGGATGTCACCATTCTGGAAGTAAAAAAAACGCGCAGGAAAAAACTACAGGTCCGCAATGAAGCCCGCAAGAATTTTAAAAATGAAAGTGATGTAAAATTCGCAGGCAGGGTATTAGTTGACAAAGGAACCAAACAGCCCGTTTTATATACTGAAAATATTTTCCTTCGTTTTAAACCAAACGTGACTCAAAAAGCCGCGGAAAAAATTTTTAAAGCTTTCAACCTCACGGTAAAGGACAAGGTAAAATACTCGCCTAATGCTTATTTCGTCAAATCTCCGGAAGGAACCGGAATGGATGTATTCAACATTTGCAAAAAAATTCTGAAGAATAAATCAGTAGAATATTGTGAGCCTGAGGTAATCCGTAAAGCAGGAAAGAAAAAAATATCAACTAAAGGAGCCATTTATTTTAAACAATGGCATTTAAAGGATACTAAAATTGGCAAGAGGCATATCAGGGCCAGTGTTCATGTGGACTATGCTCATTTAACCACAAAAGGTGAGGGTATAACCATTGCGGTTATCGATGATGGTGTAGATATTCATCATGTAGAGTTTCATCGAAGAGGAAAAATCATTTTCCCAAGAGATGTTTCATATAAAACTTCCGATCCAACTCCAAAGAACTGGGATGACAACCACGGCACAGCCTGCGCGGGCGTTGCCTGCGCCGCAGGTGTGGACAAAGCCTGCGGAGTAGCACCATCTGCCAAACTAATTCCAATCCGGAATGTCTCTGACCTGGGATCAAAAGATGAGGCAGACGCCATATTTTGGGCTGTTGATAATGGCGCTGATATTATTTCTTGCAGCTGGGGACCAGAGGACGGAATATGGTGGAACCCCAATGATAAACTGCATAAAAAATTACAACCTATCAGTCCGCTTACCAATGACGCAATCCTTTACGCGGCTAAGCATGGCCGAAAGGGTAAAGGATGTATCGTTTTATTTGCTGCGGGAAATGGTAATGAAAGTGCTGACCTGGATAAATATATCAGTCACCCATGCGTAACTGCAGTTTCAGCCTGCAATGACAGGGGCAGTAAAAGCGTTTACAGTGATTATGGAAATTGCGTTTGGGTTTGTTTCCCCAGCAATGATTTTTACAACACAAGACCCAAACATATGCGACCCCTTACCCCTGGAATCTGGACCACAGACAGGGTTGGTTACGCTGGTGAAAAAAGAAAAGGATTTGCTGATTACACACCTGATTTCGGCGGAACATCAAGTGCATGCCCTGGCGCTGCGGGAGTTTGTGCATTAATTCTTTCTGTTAATCCGGATTTACACTGGACGGAAGTGAGAAATATTCTCAAATTAACTGCTGACAAAATCGATATTGAAAATGGAAAATATGATTCCAGTGGTCATAGTAAATGGTACGGATACGGAAGAGCAAATGCTGCAAAAGCAGTTGAATTAGCCCAAATGATGTGTGGCAAAAAAACTTTTGTGCCCACTAAATAAAATTCAACGTATCGAATTTTTTTCCGAGAATCGCAGTATCATCTGCCCCTAACCACTTATTCAAAACCGTTGCATAAACATTTTTGAAATCAACCTGGTATTTTAAATCATCATCCTGCAAGTCTCTCAAATCGGGCATATTATTCAGAACTCCTTTTTGTTTAAGGCCCCCACTTATAAAAAACATATTATTTGCTGTACCATGATCTGTTCCTCCGCTCGCATTTTGAGACACTCTTCGGCCAAATTCTGAAAAAGTAAACAGACAAACATCCTGAAAGCGGTTATTGTCTTTCAGATCCTTTACAAATACTTTTATAGCATCGTTCAATTCTGTAAATAATCTTTGTTGCTGGGGTTGCTGATTAATATGTGTATCAAAACTTCCCAGCGACACATAGTAAACTTTAGTATTAATATCTGAAAAAATGAGGGAGGCAATTGTTTTAAGATTTTGTCCGAGTTGTGTATTCGGATATTGTGCAGCACTTGGATGCGATTTGCTTTCCTGGTAAATATAGTCTGCACTACTCAGGGTTTCGGCCATTGTTTTATAGAGATAGTCTACAGTTTCTTCGGCGGGATGGTGGGTCGCCGAAAGATCTTTGAAAAATTTTTCCTGTGATGCATTGTATAATCTTTTCGGATCGCGCAAAGCGAGGCCCTTGCTTTTTTCTCCTTTAAGGGCCAGACTTAATACATCATCAATTTCCAAACCCTGTGTAGGCTTATCGCATCCACTGCATTGTGCATCCAAATATCTTCCAATCCAACCCGTATAAATATATTCATTGCTTGCACTTGCACTTTGCCAAATGTCCATACTTCTAAAATGCGATCTGTCGGGATTAGGATAACCTACTGCGTTCAATACTCCCAGTGATCCATCATCATACAATTCTTTAAACGCCGATAGTGCCGGATTCAAACCAACCTCATCAGTAAGCAGCAAGGATTTGTCTTTCGCAATTCCAAGCCCTGGTCGCTCACGATAATAAATATCATTACGGACAGGAATCACCGTATTCAATCCATCGTTCCCTCCGCTGAATTGAACTACAACTGCCACTTTGTTTCCGGGTGGAACCATGTTCCTCGTTTCTAAAGCTTTTAAGAATCTCGGCAATAGCATAGAAGCAGTCGCAAGAGACCCAGCCTGTAGAAAAGTTCTGCGTTTAATTACCATGGTCATTTTTTTTCGCTCATTAATTTTAAAATCAGCAAAGCTGATATTCGGGCATGCTCATAATATTTATGGTAAGCGATCTTACAAATGATTCGCGATCGCTGGTATTGGAATATTTCATCAATAGAGATTCGTCAACATTAGATTTCTGCAGAAGGGATGAAGCAACCGAACTGATTAACTGCTCTTTGGGAACCGATTGAAAGTTTTGCAAATAAACGTTCCATTCAATTTTGGCATCAAGTTTCTGTCCGCCGATTTTTCCATATCCCATTTTCTGTCCTCGCATTTCACCCGGTTCCATCATTTGTCCCATTTGCTGATCATCGTCTGTTTTGGGTTTGATATTAAATTCATCATTGTCTGTAATCAATCTCGGTATTCTTAATCTCACCATCAATGCAGAACTATCGATCCAGTTTTTTCCACCTGGCCAACCGGCAACATTAGGTGGATAGAAAAGGATTTGTCCGAGTACTTTCTGAAACAATAACTGTACGTCTTCATTTGCCAGTTCCATTGGAAGCATTCTTCTAAATCCAACCAATAACTCAACGGGAGATTTTATTTTAGTTCCGATATTTTCAGGAGCGTAAAACCATTCACTTGTGAATATGTCTTCGAGCAGGCTTTTGATTTCATAATTATTTTTGTAGAATCTGTCAGCAAGCCAGATTATTTTTTGTTCGTCGGGCTTGTCATTAACAAAAAATCGGTAGATCTTTTTTGTGATGTAGTAGGATGTTTTTTTATTGTCGAGAAGAATATCAAGGATATCATCTCCATCTAAATTTCCTGATTTGCCCATGAAAGTTTTAGTTCCCGTATCGTGGAATTGTTCTCTGAACACAAATTCTCCATTAATCTTAAATCCCCAACCTGTAAATGCCCGGGCAGCTTCTTTTACATCCAACTCAGAATAATTTCCGCGGCCCATTGTAAACAGTTCCATTACTTCTCTTGCAAAGTTTTCGTTTGGATGTTGTTTTTTGTTTTGTTGATTGTTTAGAAATGCGAGCATGGCGCTGCTCTTCGAAACTTCCCGAAGTAAATCAGCAAAATTCCCCAGGGCATTTCTTCTTATTGTATCCAGCATGAGTTGCTGGAAATACATATTCAGGTTTCGACAGGCAAAATGACCATGCCAGAAAAAAGCCATTTTTTCCCTGAGCTGGCCATCACTATTAATCATTTCATCAACCCAACTAAGGTTAAGGTTTTTGATTCCTTCTTTATTCTGTTTCTTCATTTCCTGTTTCTGTTCCTTAGTAAGGTTCTCCAGTTTGCCTGCATCACCCAGACCCTTCATAAGTCCATCAAATGAATTGTTAGCAACGTCGATGTATTGTGGAGATTTAGATGAGGCTTTTAGAAGTTTTTTGAAGAGCTCCTTTTGACTTAAAGTGGAGTAGTTATTAATATCTTCTGCTTTGGGACCGAAACCTGCACGCCATATCAGGTGCTGGTTCTTAAGTTGATTGCTAACTACCATGAAAGAATAGTTTAGAAGGATTAATGACTGGTATGAGGACGAAAAGTTTAAAGTAAAAATTGAATTGTTTTAAAAGTCTTCGGATTGGGATTATGGCCGTTCAATTTAATTATCTGACGAAATAAAATGGGGCACCGTTCGCGCCATGAGTCTGATTTGAAGCATTAACAATCGGCTTTTAATTGATATACCTCAAAACCCGTTCACCAATCCGGGAGTTTTGGCATTCTGGCACAGGAATTGAAACTTCTAAGCTCGTTCCAACATTATCGGTGTCTCTAACATTCGATAATTCACCCAACCCAGTATCCCCAAGCATCCTAGTTTCCAGTATCCCCGATTAATTTATTTCAAACCCTATTAACTCAAAATTACTTTATGAGAAAGTTATTCTTTACCCTGATCATTTCTTGTGGATACTTGTTTTCTTTCGCACAAACAGATCTCAAAACTTTTATTGGTGCCGGATATTCGAGTGAAACCAAAATTGGTTTTCGTGGCGTGAGCTTTCATCTGGAAGAACAAATTAATTTCTCCGCGCACTTTAATGGTATCGTAGGATTAAATTATTTCACTTCTAATAGTGTTCCCAAATGGAGTTCTGCTGAAAACCAGGGGGTTTATTACCATCAATTTATGGGTGAAGCGAAAGCCCAGTATTTCGGTGGTGAAGAACCGGGAACCGGATTTCTTGCCGGCATTGGATTGGCATACAGAACCGGCAGCACATATCATTTTGAATCAGGTGATCTCAAAGGTGGAACATTCTCCAATCAGCAGTACATGAAAGAAAAATTGTTAGGCAATGGAATATTGCTGAACATTGGTTATGGCTTTCAAATCAACGAAAATTTGAGAGGAAAAATTGAATTCAATGATTACAGTATGCGTAAACTAAATGAAATCTATCAACTCAGTTTGAAGGTAGGTTTCTAAAAGATAGTTTTTAGTCTCACATAACGATTAATCAGCGGAGGTTTCCACCTTCGCTTTTTTTATTTCGCGCAAAGACGCAAGGATCCGCAAAGACGCTTTAGGATTTTATTTGGGAAGATCCAAAGTATTTGTGCAAAACTTCAGGAATATTGATAGCATTTTCTGTTTGATTGTTCTCGAGCAAACATGCAACAATTCTTGGAAGCGCAAGTGAGCTTCCATTGAGAGAATGAGCCAGTTGCGGTTTGCCATTTTCATCACGAAAACGAATCTTCATCCTGTTTGTTTGAAATGACTCGAAATTAGAAACAGAACTTACTTCCAGCCATTTTTGCTGTGCCGCACTATATACTTCGAAATCATAAGTGAGTGCAGAGGTGAACCCCATATCTCCTCCGCATAATTTCAAAATGCGATATTGAAGATTTAGATTGTTTAATAGTTTCTCCACATGCAAAACCATTTCTTCGAGTGCATCATAACTTTTTGCAGGATGAGTTAACTGAACTATTTCAACTTTATCGAACTGATGCACTCTATTCAAACCTCGAACATCTTTACCATAACTGCCGGCTTCTCTTCTGAAACACGGGGTATAGGCAGTCATTTTCACAGGAAGTTCTTTTACAATTTCATCGCGGTAAATATTTGTAACCGGAACTTCCGCTGTTGGAATCAGGTATAGTTTGTCTTCATTTACAAAATACATCTGGCCTTCCTTGTCGGGCAATTGTCCCGTGCCAAACGCAGATTGTTCATTCACCATAAATGGCGGAAGATATTCAGTATAACCTGCCGCAGTATTGTAATCAAGAAAATATTGAATAAGCGCTCTCTGCAATTTTGAACCTTTATTTACATAGAGCGGAAATCCACTTCCGGTAATCTTATTACCCAGTTCAAAATTGATAAGATTATATTTTGCTGCCAGATCCCAGTGTGGAACTGCACCGGCTGGCAAATTTGGCTTGTTGCCGCCTTCGCGTACGACTATATTGTCTGCCGGCGTTTTTCCCGGGGGCACTTTTTCCGAAGGAACATTGGGAATTCTTACAATGATATCCATTAGCTGTTTTTCTGTTTCATCCAATTTGTCGCTAATGGGCTGAAGAGATAATTTTAAATCGGCCACTTTTTTCTTCATGTCGTTGGCCTTATCTTTTTCACCTTTGGCCATAAGTTGGCCTATTTCTTTAGAAGTACTGTTCACTTCAGAAAGAATCTGATCGTTTTCTGCCTGCAATTTTTTTCTAAAATCATCCAGGTTAATAATCGAATCAATTAGACCAATCTCGGCAAAATTCCTGACGGCCAGTCTGCGCTTAACCAAATCAACATTCTGTCGAATGAACGCTACCTGTAACATTTCCTTTTAAAATTTGGGCAAAGGTAATTGTTGTACAGGATTAGACCTTAGCTTAGTATTAAATTTAAAATCATGATTGACCCCGCAATGGTAACTACCAGCATAGAATTAAGTGGTTATAAAGTAACAAGAAATATGGGTGTTGTAAGAGGAATTACAGTTCGGTCGAGAAGCATTTTAGGTAATCTCGCCGGTGGCTTACAAACTCTTATGGGTGGAAAAATTTCTATTTATGTTGAACTATGCGAGACCACAAGGGAAGAAGCATTTCAACAATTGCTCGAGCACGCTGCCCAAAGGGGTGCAAACGCCATTATCAATATGCGTTATGATGCCAATGAAGTTATGAATGGCGTTACAGAAGTGCTTGCCTACGGAACTGCAGTTTATGTGGAGAAGGCATAAAGACAGTATAAAAAGATTTTTACTGCACTTGTGATCCTTTATAAACATCCGGGTTATGTATCTGCATAAATCGTTCAGGATTTGACAATTCGACAAATCCGAATTTTTTATAGAGTCCATGAGCATCCCGGGTACCTAACATCCATCTTCTAAAGCCTGAGAGTTCAGGGTGAGATGTGATAATTTCCATAAGCCAAACTGACAAACCCTGACCTCGATATTCCTCAAGAATGAATACATCACACAGATAGGCAAAGGTTGCATTGTCTGTAACTACCCTGGCAAAGCCAATTTGTTTTACCCCATCATAAACTCCAAAACACATTGACCCTTCAATTGATTTTTTTATAATCTCTACTGGAATCCCTTCGGCCCAATAAGATCTGCTCAAATAACCATGTATAACTTTAAGGTCTAAGCGCGAAGTATCAGTAGAAATTGAATAAGGACCTTTCTTGTAAATCATTTGTTCCATGGAAACAAAGCTACTGGAATTTGAAAATTGATTTGCAATTGAAAAAGTTTTTGACAGATGGTGCAAACAAGATTGACTTACCTTTGCAACAATGATACATGCAAAGGACGATTTACAGTCGCGCTGGTGGCAACTTGAAGAAAAGCTCATGCAGAGATTTGGCAAAAAGCCCGATCTGGAAACCTTACTTTTCTTAATAGGAGTGCAGGAATTTGGACAGATCAGAAAAAAATTCACCAAGGAACAGAAACAGGACCTGATGCACATTGCCGTGTGCAGTTTGCTTGCAAATAGTGGATATTATGAAATTGAAAGAGTGGATGCAGACGGATGGCCCCATTTTCGACAACTAAAAGCTCTCCCCCAATTAAATAATATTGACCAGGAAAATTTCCTGAAAGATCATATCCTGCTTTATTTTGAGGAACATGGATTTTAATTTTCCCTGAAATTCATTAGCCTGATTCAAAATTATTTTTTGAGATTACTATCTCGGGAAATTGTCATTTATTTGCAGGAACTTGATTGATCAATATCTAAAAGTTTCGTTATGAATTTTCCTGAGAACATATTTTACACGAAAGATCATGAATGGGTAAAGCTGGAAGGCAATACAGCAACAATTGGTATCACAGATTTCGCTCAGGGCGAGCTGGGGGATATTGTTTATGTAGATATAGATACAGTAAACAAACATATTGACGCCGGCGCCGTATTCGGAACGGTGGAAGCTGTAAAGACCGTTAGTGATTTATATTTACCATTGTCCGGAACCATTTCCGAAGTAAACCCCGAACTGAATAATAAACCTGAGCTTGTAAATTCTGACCCGTATGGTGCGGGATGGATGATTAAAATGACGGTCGACAATCCCGGGGATTCCGACAAACTTCTAAAGGCAGAAGCTTATTCCGCACTAGTGGGTGCTTAATCCCAGCCAAACTATGAATTGGAAATTTTTGAAAAAGCCCTGGCCGCCTATTCTTTGGACGGCCATAATTTTTATATTGATGACCATTCCCGGTAGTTCCATACCATCTCACGGGCTCTTTGGAATTCCGGGCCTGGACAAAGTTGTACATGCAGTGATGTTTGGAACACTCGTTTGGCTTTGGACAAGTTGGCTTGCCGCAAAAAATCCTTCAAGTAAATTATTCATTATTGTTTCATGGGCAAGTTTGGGTGCCATTGCATATGGAACAGGAATGGAATTTTTTCAAAAGTATTTTGTACCAACCCGAAGTTTTGATGTGGGAGATATACTCGCAGATGCAGTTGGAGCATTGATTGTGTGGGTGATTTACTGGTATTGGCTTAGAAAGAAAAGCACCAATACCTGAGGTACAGAAAAAAAATTGGCCCCTATGGAAATAGGGGCCGCAACCAAAACTAACTGCTTATGAGAAAATTGACTGTTTTTG
>PSRI01000197.1 GCA_003175935.1 Bacteroidota bacterium | reverse complement strand
ATACATTTTGCCGCAACATTTGCCGAGCGACTGTCTTCAGGAGCTCATTGCAGACTGCTATTTTGAAAACGAAAGTGGTTCCTGGAGACAGAAACCACGGCGATATTTTTTTTCTCGCAAAGAGGCAAAGCCGCAAAGGTTTACTGTCGGAAGGAATACATTTTGTCGCCGGCGAGGAATTTCACTTTGAGAGGAGCAATAGTTGCGTGGCTATCTTCTGTTGGATACCATGCGCGATTTTCAGGAACAACAATAAATAGTCCTTCATCATCTCCCACAGCACAAAACTGTTCCTGTGGTGGTTGTTTGCCGAACCAGGTTAAGCCAAATTTCCCGAGTAAATCTTTTACATGATCGCCATATGAATTGGAAGGAAATACAATTCCTACTTCACTGATATTTCTGATTTGCAATTCTGAAAAAGGAATCGTGCTATTGTCTTTGAGATCGGTTCGCGCGATAAATTCAACGATGTTTCCTGCAGGGTCATAAAAATAAAGGGACCTGGCGCGCCATCCTGTGAATTCGGCAATATTGCTATTGTAATCCGACAACCAAATCAAATCCACTTTATCTCTGAGCCATTCATGAGCTTCTTCAATTTTGTTAGATGGGATATTGAATGCGAAGTGGTAAACCGGATTGCGAATGGCTTCTGATTTTTCAAAGATCAAAACTGAGTTGCCTGCATTAATAATCAATTGCCCATCATCCAGGGAATCATCGTCAACTTCTAAGGAAAGAACTCCTGCATAAAATTCGTAGAGCTCCTGTAAGTTGGCGGTTTTAATAGTCAGTTCACGAATATGCATAAGCCTGTTTGCTCAGAAAGATACATTTTTCACCAGAGCATTTGGACTTTCTTTTATTAAGATGGTGTGAATAATCAGCACTCTGCATCCTGGACCTTTTGGGGAATTTCAGTTTCTCTCTCTGTTTCAATGGTCACGTGATGAATATTCAAATGAAGAAGCTCGTGTTTGAGATTGGATTTTATTTTCATTTCCTGATCCTGACTAACATTTTTTTCGAGTACCAGGTGAGCAGTCAGCGCATTTTCGGTAGTGGAGATGGCCCAGATATGAATGTGATAAAAGTCTTTAACCCCTGCAATTTTTAGTGCGGCTGCCTTCACCTCCTCAAATTTTATGTTTTTGGGAACTGCATCAAGAGACAATCTCAAACTTTCCTTAAGCAGGGACCAGGTACTGAAAACGATCACGAAAGCCACAAGAATACCAAGGAGACTGTCTACCCAAAACCAACCGGTATAATAAATAATAATGCCACCAATTACCAGGGCCAGAGACACTAATGCATCAGACATCAAATGCAGGTATGCGCTTTTCACATTCATATCTTTTTCTTTATCCCTGAAAAAGAATAAGGCGGTTGCTGCATTTATCACAATTCCAATTCCTGCAACGATTGCGATGGTTGTGCCTGGAATGGGTTCGGGATTTAGTAAACGGTGAATGGCTTCATAAACGATGGCTCCAATAGAAACCAGCAGAATAGCGGCGTTAAAAAGTGCGACTAAAATTGAAGTCTTTCGATAACCATAAGTGAATTGCCTGTTTGATTTTACTTTCAACAATTTAAATGCAAGAAGTGAAAGTGCCAGCGATCCAACATCAGCAAGATTATGACCAGCATCGGAAAGAAGAGAAAGGGAATGAACAAATAATCCGACTACTACTTCAATGATGACAAAAAGAAAATTGAAAATAATTCCAATGATAAACGCCTTATTTAAATGCGTTAGTTGAACAGAATGATCGTGATGATGATGTGAATGATCGTGACCCATTCGGCAAATTCAATTTAGGCATTGTTGTAAATCTTGTAAATCGGTTCTCTAATTGGCAAACCCGCATCACTGCAAATAAATTCCATCACTTCTGCAATTTGTTCAGCCTTTACCCAATTTCCAGGATCAACATCTGGCATACTTTTACGGTTTATGGCTGTATCAATGGTGCTGGGAACGATTACTGAAACGACAACATTTTTCCCTTTTGCAGATTCATTTAAAAATTCTGCAAGTTTGAAAAGCAAAGATTTACTGAGTGCATAGGCCAACAAATTTTTACCCTGTGCTGCATTTAGAGCAGGCCGCGCTCCCACCAGTACGATCCTGCCATATCCATTTTGCAACATGTGCTGGAATAGTGGCCTTACTAAATAATATGCTGTTTCAAAATTGAGAGTGAACATTTTCTTAATGTCGGCCCCTGGTGTTGTATCGATAGCGCCTGCAGCGAATCCACCTACCAGTAATAAACCTGCATCGATTTTATTATATCTTGAAATCGTTTCTGAAATAAATTTCGATGAAGCATCTTCGTTGGAAAGATCCACAGCCTTTAATTCAAAATTTTTATTTGTCGAGGCGAATTCCAGATTATTTCCTCCATTGTCAACTCCAATTACTCTGTTGCCTCTATCGAGAAAATTTCTAACGGTTGCAGTGCCCAGATTTCCGTTAGCACCAGTTATTATAATTGTCTTCATCCGATATAATTTCATACTAAGTTAGTGCATCTCCCCTTTAACCGTAACTTATCAAAATACTTATCCGGAACACTATGAATAACGAAATTTATTTATGAATTTTATGTCAGAATAGTACACATATGAAAATTCCGGTGCTCTTTCTATTAGTGCTCCTAAATTTGATTGGAATACATCAATCCTGGACCAGGTTGGGAACCACAACTGTAAAATTTACGGCCCAACAGGATGCTGTGTACCCTGTGGCCAATTATAAATTTGAAAGAATAAAATTTGCAGTTAGTGGAGCCCCCATCTCCCTGGAAGATGCCAATGTTGTTTTTACTGATGGAAGTAGTGAACTTATTCATATTCTTGCAGTAGTATATAAAGGATCAGAAAGCCGTGAGCTGGTTTTGAAAAATGACACTACTGATATTACCCGAATCAATTTTACCTATAAGGCTGCCAAAGGGTTCGGCGATCAGAATGCGAAAATTTCAGTTTGGGGTAAACCGAAATCGTTTTAGAATGACTCCTTTTTACTCATAAATTTCTCAAGGTTTTTCCGGGCACTGATTCGGATTCTGTTTTTGAAATAGCCACTCCATCCAAACAAAGTACCAGCAATACCAATTGCTTGTTTCGACCAATCCCAAATCTTGAAAAAGTCGGTATGTTCTGTTATTTTACCATTCTGTATCCGCAGGTATGCCTTAATGTGATTTTCAACTTTCCTGCCTGTTCTTGAAAAAGTGTAAGTCGCATCCCATTTACACGTTGCATATTCTTCATCCACTAATTCAATATCCCCAAAATTGAGATGGAAATCTTTTGCGTTTTTACAAAGCATTTCCCACATCGCACCAACTTCCTCTCCCTGCAAAATGCCAAATACAGGATCATTGAAAATAGGATTATCGCTATAACATTTTTGCATAGTCGCATAATCCAGCACTTTGAATGCTGAATAAAACCTGGTGATAAGTTCTTTGTTGGCTGACATACTATCCGAAAGATAATTCTTAATCCATCAGCAATCAATTGGCTTCTGCGTCTTTTTCTTCAAGAGCATCTTTATCTGTTGCTTTACCTACTGCAACTTTAGGATTTTCCTGAGTACCGGTCACTTTAATGGGGATTCCAAATATTCCAAATGGCGGAAGTCCGAGCCGCATCTTCATTAATAATTTCCCGTCAAAACTTACATCACCTTCGAAACGGAATCTGAACGCAGAAATTTTTGTACGGGTCCGTTCAATATGAATCAGGTTCTTGCTTACTGTTGATTTGATATCCACTTTCGACAAATCGGGATCATTCACATCTTTCTCAGTTTCCTTACTCACTACCGAAAATAATTTGAGCCCGTTGAATTTTACTTTTTTCACCGATAATACCCCTCCGCCAGTAAGGGAGGGATAAACAGGATGCATGTTTGCGTCGAGTTTACCCTTTAAACTGTAATCCAGTGAGATTATTCCTTCGGCTTTAGCCGCCGAACTCGCCATGTCACGAAACATTTTTATTTCTTTATAAGCACGTTTGACATCAAATTCTTTAGCCACGATATGATAATCGAATTGTGCTTTTGAAGGGCTCAGACTTTTATAAACAGCATCCATTACAACGGGCGCCCCAATGATTGTAAATCCAGTTTGATTCATTTTGAATTTGCTGCTGTCTAAAACAACCTCGCCCTTAAAATCATTGAGAAATATATCGTCATACTTAATTTTTTTGGCTGATGCTTTGAAAATAATTCCGAGGTCGTCGGGGACAATAACAACTCCATTGGCAGTGTCTGGTTTTGTAGTACTGATTCCGGGAGCAGCCGGTGGATCATTGTTTCCCGCAAAAGCCATGAATTCATTAACATCGATAAAATTACTGGTAAGGCCCAGATTCCCTTTTAGTGGCGCACTGTGGTTCATCACGTAATCAATTACGTTATACAGGTAACCATCCAAAGTGAAATCTGATTTTCCGTAGGTGGCTTTAAATTGATCAAACCATATTTTATCCTGATCGAAGCGAAATAATCCAGATTGTATTTCGAATGGAAGTGGGAAAATATCTGAGGTAACAACAATATTCTTTACCCTCAAGGTTCCTGAATTCGCAAGGTGGTTGTAAAGTCCTGCTATAATATCGCTTTGTTTTCCTTTCAGGGAAAGATTGGTTTGAATATTTCCTTTTACGTTGTAACCTGCAACAGCAAATACCTTATAGATTTTCTCGACATCAAGTGTGCCTTTAGAATCTATGTTGTAGATGAGATTGGAGAAATTTTGCAAATCTGCCTTCACCATAAATGGCTGGCCTTCGAATACAAAAGAAACCGGAGTCAACTTAATATCCAAAGTATTGAATGATCCGTTCTGATTGGTAACGTCGGCGCTCACCTGAATTTTCTCGATTGGGTCAGGATAATATTTTGTTTTGATGTAACCTTCCTCCAGCTTAAGAATCGCATTTGCAACAGGGAAAATTTTCTTCTCAGGAATGTATTTTCCATTTGCCTTAATATCAACATTTAAGTTCCCTGCAAGATCCATACTGTCAATCGGATAAAATTTCTTTATCTCGGCGAGGTTCAAAACGGTTTGCAGATCTGCCTGCATCGAATAATCGATGAGGTTTTTAATTTTAATACTGCCCTTGATGTAGTTCCCTAACGCCTTCGCATTGATCTTATCAATAGAAACCTGGGTGTGCCTGTAATTGTTATCGGCACAGGAAGCATCCAGGTTGAAACTAATATCACTAATTCCTTCAGGCAAGGAATCGTACTTAAAGTATCCATTTGTCAAGCTGGAACGCAAGGTGAATTTGGGAATACTTTTGATGACCGTATCAATTTTTCGCAAGCCAGCCTGTTCGTAGCCCTGCATATATCTTCCATCTGCCAGCAAATGAACATCATAAATACCTTTTAAATCCAACGGAGCAATTCCTATTGCCCTGTCTAATTTTCCCAGGTCAATATTGGCATTAATTCTTGCGAAAATATATGGAGCTTCAATTCCTGTTGTGTGAACAATACCGCTAAAATAATCCTTCTCAATATTGAAATATATAGAATCAATATTCACTTTGAAACTATCAGGTTTTAGTTGAGACATTGAAGATTGAAAATTCAAGTACAGGTTTTTTAAAGGAGATGGGGCTGCTTTATTCGAAATGAATCCATCCCTGATCCTTACATTGAGGGCAAGATCAGGCATACTGTCCTTCTCAACTATATACTTACCCTTAAGTGTAGCCGAAATGGCACCCTGACCGCGAATATCTGTGCTATCAAGCCATTGGACAATTAATGGGGGTAAGCCCGTGCACATATCATGCAGATCGGTGTCGATGGTTCTTAAGTCAAAATCCATATTATATCCCGAACTCAAAAATTCGAATTTGCCATTGAACTGGACCGGTAGTTTATTGATGAAAAGATCATTCTTTTGAAAAATTAGCGCAAGCGAATTGGTATTAATTTTTGTGATGAGGTCCGCCGCCAGCTTCTTTGAAAGTATATAGCCCGTGTTATCATAGTAAAGATCGAAGGCCTTTACATCTATGCGTGAGTAGAGGTCGAAAATAGCCTTACTTAAATCACCATGTCCTTCGTAATTTAAGTTAGAGGCTCTTATTACCATCGGGACCGACTTATCATCATAAAGCAGGTTACTGTTTTTAATATAGATTTCTTCAATTTTTAGTGCTGCTCCTGATGAATCGTTCTTATTTGCAATTGTCGAATCTTTTTTGGCTTCGTAAATATTATAATTCCCCTGCCCTTCTTTATTCACGAGGATTTTTACATCAGCATTATTGAGGAAGATTTTGTCGATATGTATGCTTGACGAAAAAACTGTGGAGAGATCAATACCGAGTGAAAGTTTGTTGGCAGAAACAAGTGTATCCTTGTCGAATGGCTTCGAACCCTTTAAAGTAAGGTCGTATAATGTTAAGGTAAGGCTTGGAAAATGCTGAAAAAAAGATAGCCTGGCCTTTGTAAAATTTATCTCGGAAGTTATGGAGCTATTTGCCCACTGTTTGATCTTAGTGGAAATGAAAGTTGGAAACAAAATTGGCAACAGGAACATTAGCGCCAAAATGGAGCCCAAAGAGATTCCTGTGATTTTAAGTATTTTGATCCAAGTCCTTCCTATAGATATTTTCATATTGCTCCTGCTTTTTCCGGGATGGTCCAACAATGTATTTACTCTCCCATTAGTCGGGGTTGGGCCCGGAAATAAAATGGCTTACGATTATTTCGAAAGAATCGTTTGCTTAAAGCCAGGCTATTGGTACAAAAAAGAAAAATTAAGTTCAATTATCCAGCTATTAAAAAAACAAATTACTGAGCACATCACCTGCGATATTACTACCTGATGGTTTCATTCCGAGAAATTTTGAGAACGCAGTTGCCCCCATTATTCCTTTTAATTTCCCAAAAAGACCCTGTTGCAACGGATTAAATTTTGAAAGGTATTTGGAAGGATCAGTCTTTGCCAATCCTAATATTCCTTCTTTGTTCTTTAAAAATCCCGAAATGGCGCTTGTGAGGGCCGATTTTTTATCTCCTGCCAGAGACAGTCCGCTCATTAATTTGTCCACTATGCTTCCAGTTGTTTTAGCAACATCTCCGATTGCAGGCGGCTGAACAAAATTCTTAAGCTGGTTGGTAATGGATTCAGTTGATGGTGCTTTCGGTATCGCCTGAGCGAAAAGCAGGTTCGTCATAAAGAGAGATACCAGGAAAATCATGATCTTTTTCATATGTCTTTAATTTGGTTGCGAAAAATGAGGCCTGGGCAAACTGTATTTCGAAAGGGCGGAAAAAGAACGTATAAGTTCCCGGAAGGACCATGTTGGGAAGGCAAAGATAAGAGGATGTATTCTAGAAACGAGCTAAAAAAATTTCTCCAAAATATTATACCGTTAAATAATACAGTGAGATTAGTATCAATTTCTTATCTGACCATCGCCTCTCAACAACCATTTTTCAGTTACAAGCTTTTCCAGGGCAAAAGGTCCGCGTGCATGCAATTTTTGTGTTGAGATCCCTATTTCTGCCCCAAGCCCGAATTCTTCTCCATCTGTAAATCGAGTAGATGCATTTGCGTAAACAGTAGCAGCATCTACTTCTTTTAAAAATCTTTCACAAATCTCCTTGTCTTCAGACACAATAGCTTCCGAATGCTTTGTTGAATATTCCTGTATATGCTTCAGAGCTTCATCAAAATCCGAAACAGATTTAACGGCGCATTTCAAACTGAGAAATTCTCGAGCAAAATCTTTTACCGTAGCTTTTTTCAAATGAGGATAACCTTTCAAATACTTAAATGCATCCTTGTCTGCAAATATTTCTACTTCATAATTCTTAAAAGCAGTCTTTAATTTTCCAAGGAACTCAGATTCGATTTTCTTATCAATGATAACAGTATCCATAGCATTACAAACACTGGGTCTGCTAACTTTTGCATTCACTACGATATCTATCGCTTTATCCAAATTCGCATGACGCTCCACATAAACATGACAAACACCCGCCCCGGTTTCAATTACAGGCACCAGACTATTCTTCCTTACAAATTTGATTAGCTCGTCTGAACCCCGGGGAATAATTACATCTATATATTTTGTGGCGGTAAAAATTTCCTGAACTGTTTTTCTTTCTGATGGAAGCAGATTAATGCATTCAGCAGGAAGATTATTTTCTTTCAGAACCTTTTTAATAATCGCTAAAGCAGCTTTATTGGTATTTTCAGCTTCGGAGCTCCCTTTAAGCACACAACCATTTCTGCTTCTCAAACAAAGGGCCGCAATATCAAAAGTTACATTGGGGCGGGACTCATAAATTGCGGCTACTAATCCAAGTGGTACAGAAATTTTCTCGAGTCGCAGGCCATTCTTCATTACTTTCTTTTCCAAAATTTTTCCTGTAGGATCTTCAAGCGTACTTATTTGCCTGATTGCTGCAGCAATATCATCGATACGCTTTTTATTGAGCATGAGTCTGTCCAATTTGGGGTCTCCGGGATTTTGTCGGGCCAGATCTTTCTTGTTTGCTCTTAAAATTAGATCAGCGTTATCCTGAATACTTTTTGCGAGGTCCTTTAATGCTGCGACAATAACTTTTTCTTCTGCGGCCCTCAAACCCGAAGAAGCATTAAAAGTTTTGACTATGATAGTTTCTACCTTATTCATGAAAGTCTTTTAGAAAATCACAATATCATCTGCGTGCGCAGCGACTTTATTTTTTTGTTTGAGTTGATCCTTTATTTCGGAAGAACCGATTTTTGATTTAGCAACACCCAATATAGTGTCTGCCTCATCCTTAATTTGAATAACTTCTCCCGCCGAAAAATTTCCAAGAACTTCTCTGATCCCGACAGTTAGTAAACTTTTCCGCGAAGCCAGGGCGGTTGCAGCACCACTATCAATCCTTAATCCACCAAAAGTGATCGAACCACTTGCAAGCCATTTTTGCCTCGATTTTAAATCGGATTTACCTGCTTCAAAAATAGTTCCCGATTTTCCTGCAAGCGCTTTCGAAATGGGTGATTTACCATTCAGTCCACACATGATCACCTGTATCCCGAGTGAAGTTGCCAGCCTTGTAAAAGTGAGTTTTGAAACCATGCCGCCCAATCCCGAACTGGATTTTTTAGTATCGACAAAACTGCGAATCTCAGAATCTATTTTTTCCACCCTATCAATAACGGCACCTTCCTTATTCAACAATCCTCCAACAGAAGTAGCAATAACCATCTTTGATGCATTGAAGCCTACTGCGATTAAAGTCGCCAGTTCATCATTGTCTGAAAATTTCAATTCTACATTGCTTACCAGATCATTTTCATTTACAACCGGCAAAATATTATTATCCCAAAATTCATTGAAGGTTTCTTTCAACTGGAGAAATTGTTGCCGGTTCGAAAAATGATGCCGTTCACACAGAGCCTGTGCTACCGTGATTCCATACCTGAAGAAATATTTATGATAAAGCTGAATTAAGATTGGATTCCCCACAGCTGCAGCTGCTTTTCTTTCAATGAGTGAGCCTTTATACTTTGGAAAAAATCTTTTTCCGCTTCCTACTGCCCCACTCGAAACAAGTACCAGGTAATATTCTTTGCTGATTTCCGCAAGTTCCGCAGCAAGTTTTTTTATTACAGACTTGTCAATAAATCCTTTATCGTCGGAAATTGCGGCCGTACCCAATTTGATAACCAGTACAGGTTTTTGCATTTCTTAGTCCATTAAGATTTCTGAGTTTGTAAAAATACCGATCCTGTCTGAATTTGCAGGGATAAGCAATTATTTGCCAGATCCATTTTTAGAGCTCATTTTCTTCACTTCTTTAGTAAGATCCTCAATAGGTGGGCTTATTTTGTAAGACTTAACAAGTTTTCCCTTCTTGTTGTATAATCCTATGAATGGGGTTTGTTGGAGGCGATAATAATTTCGGAAAGCAAAAACAGGGCTTTCAGTTCCAAGTTGAATATTCTTATACTCTTCGAGTTTATAATCCGTTTGGAATTTTTTGACGGTTTCAATGGGCATGAAACTCACCATTAAAATATTTGTGCCCTTAAATGAATTGATGTTTTTAACCATCTCCTTGGTAAACTTTTGGCAATGCTCACAGTCAGGGGCGAAATAAACCAACATGAGCGGCTTATCAAAATGCAGGGTAGATTTTTCAATCGTGGTACCGTCCACCATTTGAGCCTTGAAATTTGGCAGGTCTTCTGGCATAACAAAATTTTGTTGGCTGAAGGCCGCTGATAGCACTAAGAAAATTCCGCATAGACTAAGGTAGAATTTGGAATACAGGTTAATGAAATGCATTTTGATCTATTCGCTTTTTTATTTGTTGAATTGAATTGGAAAATTAGAATTTCATTCCCTGATAACAAACAATTTTTTTCCATAGTTATTTATTATCCCCGAGAGGATCTCTTCTCGGTTGGAGCAATCTTGCAATCAGCCCCGTCCAACCTGTTTGATGAGAAGCGCCCAACCCTCTTCCTGTATCTCCATGGAAATACTCGTAGAATTGCATGTAATTTTTGAATTGGGGATCTCGCTGATATTTTTGGTTGGCGCCAAAAACAGGTCTGTTGCCGTTTTCATCGGCTTTAAAAATGGAACAGAGTCGCCGCGACAATTCATCTGCCACATCATTTAAGTTCATATAATTTCCCGAGCCCGTTGGACATTCCACTTTGAATTTATCGCCATAATAAAAATGATATCGCTGGAGGCTTTCAATAATGAGAAAATTAATAGGCATCCAAATGGGACCTCTCCAATTTGAATTGCCACCAAACAATTCAGTCTCCGATTCTCCCGGAGTGTATTTCACCGTGAGGGTTTGACCACCAATTTCAAGTTGATAGGGATGGTCCTGATGATATTTTGAAATACCTCTGATTCCATGGTCAGAAAGAAATTCATTTTCATCGAGGAGTCTTTTTAGGATCCTGGTCATCCGGAAACTTCTCAGCAATGCAAGTAAATGTCTGCCCTGGGGATTTTGCTGATGCCACCTGGAAACCTGTCCCGCCAGTCCCGGACGATTTTTCAAAATCCAGTCCATTCTTTCGGTTAGTCCTGGAATCTTATCGAATAAATCATCTTCCACAATTTCCGCGGCAAAAAGAGGGATAACCCCCACGAGAGACCTAATTTTTAATTTGGTAACGGTGCCATCAGGAGATCGGAGAATATCATAAAAAAATTGATCATCCTCATCCCATAATCCTGTATCATCTTCACCGAGTGTGTTCATTGCTTCGGAGATGAACAGAAAATGTTCGAAAAATTTTATAGCGAGGTCTTCATAAACATGATTGGTTTGAGCCAGTTCCAGGGCAATTCTTGTGAGGTTTATAGCGTACATCGCCATCCAACTGGTACCATCGGCCTGTTCCATAATCATTCCATCGGGAAGTGTTGCACTCCTGTTGAAGACGCCAATATTATCAAGTCCTAAAAATCCACCCTCAAAAATATTATTACCCAATGCATCTTTTCGGTTAACCCACCACGTAAAGTTCAACATCAATTTATGAAAAACTGTTTCCAGGAATGC
>PSRI01000222.1 GCA_003175935.1 Bacteroidota bacterium | reverse complement strand
CACCGCTATAGCTTGTACCTTCGCAATCGCTTCGGCACACAGGTTAGCGCACGCGGTCAGCGAAGCAAGGCCGGCAGGCAGGCAATGGCGCAGAGCCGCAAAGTTTTTCCCCATCTAAAATCAAAAATCAAAAATCAAATTTCTACTTCCCCTACTACAAATACGCTTCCGCAAACCAGGATCAGGTCATCTTTATGTGCATGTGCCCTGGCTTCTTTCAAAGCGTCGTTTACATTGGGAAATACTTCTCCATTTAGACCTGACTCTTTTGCAATAGCAGCTAATTCGGATTCAGGAAGAGCCCTGGGGATTTGCGCTTTTGTAAAATAATACTTTGCCTGAGATGGAAGTTGTTGTAGCACTTTTGCTATTTCTTTATCCTTCACCATGCCAATTACAATATGCAGGCCTTTGAAATTGGTGAGTTCCAACTGTTCGCGGATTTGTTTAATCCCATCCAAATTATGCGCTACGTCAAGTACAATTCTCGGATGTTCATGAATTGTATCCCAGCGTCCATGCAAACCAGTTAATTTTTTTACATTTTTAAGAGCTTCAAAAGTTGAAGCATCTGAAATATTCCAACCCTGCATACTTAGTTGGTGAATGGTTTCAAGAACAGTTACAAGGTTTTTTGTTTGATAAATTCCATTAAGATCAAGGTAAAATTCTTTTTTTTCATTGTCAGGGGAATGGACAACTTCTACAAACAATTCATGTTTTTCGGATTTCCATTCATCAGCATATCTTATTTTATCTGCAAAAAAAATGGGTGCATTTTCTTCCTTCGCTCTGCTTTTGAACACTTCGCTGGTTTCTGCGCGGGACTCACCGATGACAAGCGGTGTATTTGGTTTTATGATTCCTGCCTTTTCGAAAGCAATTTTATCCAGGGTGTTTCCGAGCATATTCATGTGATCCCAACCGATATTAGTGATAACAGAAATTTCGGGCATAATGATATTGGTGCTGTCGAATCTGCCACCCAGACCAACTTCAATCACAGCGATGTCAATATTGTTAAGTACGAAATATTCAAATGCCATCGCCACAGTAATCTCAAAAAATGAAGGTTCAATTTCGTCGATAAGATGGGCAATTTTATCCGTGAATTCAATCACGAATTTTTTTTCTATCATAGTTCCATCAATCCTGATTCTTTCCCTGAAATCCTTGAGATGTGGTGAAGTGTAGAGACCCGTTTTGTAACCTGATTTTTGAAGAATTGCGGAGAGCATATGGCTGGTTGATCCTTTGCCGTTAGTGCCTGCAATATGTACAGATTTGAATTTATTTTGGGGATTACCCAGGGCTTCACAAAGTGCCCGAATGTTTGTAAGGTCTTTTTTAAAAGCTATAGGCCCAATTCTGCTGAACATGGGCAATTTTGCAAAAAGAAAGTCGATGGTTTCCTGATAATTCATCCGCTTATTTCTTCGAGGCTGGCAAAAATAAGCGAAAAGAAATGAAGATAAATCAACACTGGGTGACCCAAACTGGTCATCAATAAATCTCAGAGTTCTCCAACAGTTATTTTGTAACCTGGAAATTAAAAATGATTGTGCCCTTCTGTTCTTCTCCTGCAGCAAACTTTAATTGGCGGGCCTTGCGAATCGCAATATTTTTTAAATCGCTATCAGACGTAGTGGAACCTCTGGGTTGATAACTGGCATCCACAACCGCACCTGATGCGTCAACTGTGAGATCAACTGCCACGTGAGCATTTTCATTAAAATCATCTGTGAAAGAAGGTTGTCTTAATATTTTCCTGCCTTTAAGATTTCCCGTAACAGAATAACCGCTATTGCCATGACCACCTGACCCATCATAATTCTTAGAATTCGGATCGCCATTTATTTTACCACGGTCACCCGTACCTGTAGTATTGCCTTCACTCTTGCTACCATTCCAGGTATCAGCATTATTTCCTCCCGGTCCGTTACCACTTCCTCCCTGGTAAACGTATTTAGGTTTAGGTGGTGTGGGTTTTGGATTTTCTACTATTTCGGGTTTGGGTTTTGTTGTCTTAACAACACTTGTATTTTCTTTTGTAGGAATATTAAGCGATTTCGGATTTGAAACCTTTGGTTTTGGTACGTGTACTTCAGGTGCTTCAGCGTCCTTGTCATCAGTTTCCACAGCTTTAGCATCCTGTGTTTGTGTAGTTGAAGCTTTCGGTGGTGTATTTACTACCTCTTTTGCTACGGCAGGTTCTCCTGGAATTAGTGGCTGAATATCGCCCTTTCCATCATCACTGTTTCCGAGGTTAACTTCCATGCCTTCTTCAACTGGAGGAACAGTTACAGTGGGGATACTCCATGAAACCAGGAAGAAAAACATAAAGAGTGAGCCAATAAGGACACCAGTGATGGTTCCGGCCTGTACATTCTTTTTGGTTTCAAAATCAGCTGACATAGGTAGATTTTGCGGTTATACAAATATATCGATATAGATGTTATAATGTTGTGAATCCTTCACTTACCCAATTCAGGTAACATGCCTCAGCCCACCTTATGATAAAGGAAATTTGGAGCCCATTTGAGTACGAAAGCAACCATTCTCCATCTTCTGGAAACATAAGCCCTGGTTTTTTTTGCTTCGATAGATTTATAGATCTGCCTGGCTGCTTTTTGTACACTGGATACCCAAAATCTTTTATTGCCCTGACTTTCCTTCGTATAAACAAAGCCCGGCTGTATATCAGTAATAACAATATTCGATTTATTTCTTTTTGCTTTCATGGCCAACCCTTCAAAATATACTGACTGAAATGCTTTGCTTGCACTATATGCGGGTGCCCAGCTGTTACCCCTCCAGGCAGCCACAGATGAAAGATTTACGATTTGTCCAGCCACATTATTTAACAAAAAATAATTGTAAACCCAGTTTACCATTTCGGCAAAACCATTGATGTTAGTATCAATTGTGAGTTTATCAGCGTCCCGACTCAATTCTGAGCTCACAACTCCAATTCCTGCGCAATCAATAAAGATATCCAATCCACCCAGTTTGTTAATCAGCGACTGCAGGTGGGCGATATTGTTATGTCCGGTTACATCAAAACATTCTGTAACTATTTTATTGGGAAATTCTGTTTGTAATGTATAGAGTAAATCCTGTCTTCTGCCTGTGACACCAACCTGGGCTCCAGCTGAAGCGTAGATTCTCGCAAGCTCCCTGCCCATACCTGAAGTTGCACCCACTATTATCACCTTTTTTGAATTCATACTGGAAAATTAAGAAGAATGCTGGACTGAAATTTGAAATTGGTGTTTAAACTGGAATTACTTAATTTCAAATTTCAAAACCAACTGCTATGCTCAAACTGCATCGAAGAAAACTGATCATCTCTACCGCACTTTTGGCTGTGATAATTTTTAGCGTGGCGGCAACAGCGCCGGACAAACCACCAAAGCGCAATTTGAAAGTGCTTCCCAAGAACATTAGTCACGACGACCTCAGCAAAGTTATGGACAACTTTAAAGCTGCATTAGGCGTAAGGTGTGATTTTTGTCACGCGAAATCAGCAACTGACGCGAACAAACTTGATTTTGCAAGCGATGCAAAAGAAGAGAAGGAAACTGCCCGGCACATGATGAAAATGACTGCAAAAATCAACAAGAAGTATTTCAATTTTAATAAGCCCGAAGCTGGCCAGGAGCCTATGTTGGCGGTTACATGCGTAACCTGTCATAGAGGCAATCCACATCCTGAATCAAAATAAGATTGTCTAAATTATAGATCGCTATTTGTGCCGAAACAAAAGGCCAAATAGCGATTTTTTTTGAAGGTGTAAGTGATTATTTAGTGATGGGCGAAATCGGCTTCAAAATTCCCTTTAATTCTTTCTATTGATGGATTAAAATAGCCGAACTTCAATTGCGGAAATTCATCCCGAAGTAATTCCAGAAGTTGTTTCATCCCCAAACACGCTCCGGTTTCAGCAATTCCTAATTTGCCAAGGTACCAGTCGGGATCAATATTGAAATTTCTCCACTGGATCATTTTAAGATTGGTTTCGCTGATTAATTTTCTCAACGCCTCATATTCTTCCACACTGTCAGTCATACCAGGGAAAACAAAATAATTGATAGAGGTCCAGCCCCCAAAACTGTTGACAACTTTTAAGCTCTCAACAATATCTTCAAACTGATAATTATTAGGGCGATAATAAGCTTCGTAAATATGTTTCCTGGCAGAGTTTGTACTCACACGAATGCTGTCCAGCCCTGCTTCACATAAAATGCGAACAGATTCGGGACGCGAGCCATTGGTATTTATATTGATGCTTCCTTTTGGCGTATGCTTTCGCATTTCGATAATGGAATCCCGGATGGTCTCCCACATCAGTAATGGTTCGCCTTCACAGCCCTGGCCAAAACTAACAATAGGATAGGGCGCCGATTCAAGGTGAGGCACTGTGAACTCAACAATCTCTTCGGCAGTAGGCTTAAACGTTAGTCTGTCCTGCGTTGACGTAATTGTTTCTTCCTGTGGCTGGAAAGATATACATCCGATACAATTAGCATTGCAGGCCGGTGAACTGGGAATAGGACATTCCCATCTGCCCATAAAATAATTTCGTGCAGCCGGACAATGATAGGTAAGGCAACAATTTTCAGCGAGATGTTTTACCAGTCGGTTGTGGGGATATGCCTGTAAAAATTTATCAACTCCTTCATTAATAGTTACCCAATCGTAGCCTTCGCAATCCTGGCGAATATCCTGTTCAATTCTTGTAGCAGGAACATAAAATTTATTATTCAACCAGCCTGCAGCAGTATAGCAAAAAAGTGGTAGCGTAGGTGCATCATCCATTGTTTCATATGCAGCAATATAAAACCCTGTATGTGCCGGAGGAATGAATGCGGCCACAGCCCAGCCTTTTTCACAAAGTCGCATCCCACCTGTTTTAACATCTATTCCTATTCCTCTTCTTCCCGGTAATTCGTATAATGATCCACCCTCGGGTAATTCAATCCATTCGTTTTTTGGAATTGCAATAGCATCCCAACCGGACCTACCAACAGCATATAGGGTGGTGTCTTCGAAAATATGTCCATTTCCGTCGGAATATAAAATGTATGGGGATTGTTTTAAAGAGGACATGTTTTCATTTCTTGTTTAGTATAAGCTGCTGCCTGCAAAATTCGTTGAATTCTTTTTCTTCTTCATCTTTTCCCAACGGAAGCACTTCACGCTGTAATATTCTGTTGTTCTTAAAATCCAAAGTAAGTAATCCGTCTTTAAGTATCACATTTGAAAACTCGATCCAGAGATATCTTTTGCGGAAGAAAGTATTGATTACAATTTGTTCGTCGCTAATACCAACTTCCAATGGAACTCTTGCCTGTTGATCGAAAAGTATGAATAATATAAAAAGCAGGGATACCCATCTTAGTCCGGGTACAAGAATCCAAACCAGTGCCGTTGCAAAAAGTGCGGTTTTAAAGCCGGTCTTTTTTTGAAAGCTTTTTCGAATCCAGTGGGTCCATGCAAGGGTTGCCGGTACGAGAAAACTGGCGAAGAAGAGAAGTCGGTTTAAATGAATTCCCCTGGAAGCGTCGTACATAAAAAAAATCCAGGACATGAGGCAGATGAGGATGCTGATATAGTCAATACTGCGGCCATCTTCTTTTTTGATCACCAACACATACTGGAAAAGCTCCTGCTTTTTTTCTTTATCACTCATTTCGATTTGTTGGCGACCATTAGATTGCAAAGTTTGAAAAGAATTCTGGCCCCAACGTTTTCATCCCATTCATTTCCGCTAACACCCACTTCACTTAAATCAAATCCAATTAATTGACGGCCGCTTTGAATAATTTTTCTAAATAAATGAAAAACCTGAAGCACTTCGAATCCTCCGTGAACAGGTGTTCCGGTGTGAGGACAAAATTTTCGATCCAGGCCGTCGATGTCAAAACTAATATAAACCTGGTGCGGAAGTTTACTCACGATTTCTTCCGCAATATGGTTCCATGTTTCTCCTCCAAATTGCCTTTCTTTTATGTCGTTGTCGAAATAAGTCACCACTCTATGGTTGCTATTGCAGATATAATCCCATTCTGATTCGCTATAATCTCTTACACCTACCTGAACAAGTTTTGTGATTTGAGGAAGTTCAGTTAGGGCATTATACATTACTGAAGCATGAGAATATTTAAAGCTTTCGTATGCTTCGCGAAGGTCGCAGTGTGCATCAATCTGGAGCATTCCAAATTCACCGTATTTTTCTGCAATTGCCCGGAAAAATCCAAGAGGTGTACTGTGATCACCTCCAACAACACCTACAAGCTTTCCTCGATTCAGTAATTCACTGGTTTGTTGATAAACCCAGTTATTCAAAAACTCACCGCCCTCATTTACTTCTTTGAGGGTTTTACACATAAACTTATTAGAATTGAGGTTTTCTCCCTGGGCAATGAAGTTTATGTAGAGTTCCGCTTCTTTCCTGAGATAATCGTTTTTTAACAAGATTTTTTTCTCCGGCTCACGCATGTAAAAACCCTGTTTCCAGCCCTGCTTATTATCGGGATCAAAGAGGTCAATCTGGAGGCTGGCCTTCATCATGTGCTCGGGTGCCCTTGCGGTTCCTGAACCATAACTTACAGTCACTTCCCAGGGAACTGATAGCAGAACGAGGCTTGATTCTTCTTCGGCGAAGGGTAATCCAAATATGTTGTTGTTGGGATTGCTAACGATATTCGGGTCAAATTTCGAGAGGTCTGTCATTGATGCGCTAATTTTTAAAAAAGCGGTGCAAGTTAGGACAGAATTAGAAAGAAGCAAAAATAATTAATATGATAATACCTGAATATGCGAACAACTGTAAGTTTTCTGAGTTCTATTTACGTAATGCTTAAACAGATATAACCATTTTCAATTAACTTTGCGGACCAACCTGGATTTAGGATCATGAAGAAAATTCAAATTGTTTTCCTGGTAGTTATCGCAGCAGCTATTGCTTATCTGCTGGTGACGATGTCGAAAGACCTCACTACTTACGATACTATTATTTCGGCCAAACAAAAGCAGGGAAAATATATACACCTTATAGGAAGACTCGACAGAAGCAAACCTATCGAGTACGATCCGGTAAAGGATCCGAATTATTTGTCATTTTACGCAGTAGACTCGCTGGGCGGACAAGCCAAGGTGATCTATCACAATACCAAACCCGCGGAGCTTGAAATGAGCGAAAGGATCGTGATGAGGGGAAAAATGAATGGTGATGTATTTGAATGTAAAGAAATACTCCTGAAGTGTCCTTCAAAATACAAAGATGATCCCCATCAACAGGAAAAGGGATTGCAGAACAAAAGTCAACAGTACTAATCCGGCATGCTATATCAGGGTGAACATTTATTAATCGGGCAACTCGGTCATTTTTTTGCTCTCCTCTCATTTGTGGCATCATTAATTGCCACTGTAGCTTATTTTAAATCGGCCAACTCCATTGATGAGATCAGTAAAGAAAGCTGGACGAAACTGGCGAGAGCAGCATTTATCATAGAAGCATTTTCAGTGATTGCCATATTTGCTACACTATACCTCATTATTTACAATCACTACTTCGAATATAATTACGCGCATCAACATTCCAAGAGAAGTCTGGAAGTAAAATATCTCCTCAGTTGTTTTTGGGAAGGACAGGAGGGTAGCTTCATGCTCTGGAGTTTTTGGCACTGCGTGCTTGGATTGATTCTCATGCGCACAGCCAGGACCTGGGAAGCTCCTGTAATGACCATTGTAAGTTTTGCGCAGGTATTTCTTGCAAGCTTCTTAGTTGGAATTTATTTTTTAAATGCAAAAGTGGGAAGCAGTCCTTTTGTATTAATACGAAATGAGTTTCCTAATGCACCAATTTTTCAGGACCCTGACTACCTCGATAAATTTATCAGGGATGGGAATGGTTTGAATCCTTTGCTTCAGAATTACTGGATGGTTATTCATCCTCCAGTATTGTTCCTGGGCTTTGCCTCGACTATAGTTCCATTTTCATTTGCCATTGCGGGGTTGTGGAAAAAAGATATTGGTGGATGGACCAAACCTGCTTTGCC
>PSRI01000102.1 GCA_003175935.1 Bacteroidota bacterium | reverse complement strand
AGCTATAGAAATGTGGTAAGTATTAATAAGTCCGCGTTTGCAGCAGAAGCACGATATGAAATTGCGAATTCTTATTATAGTTTGAATGACCTTAAGAATGCTGAAAAAGCAGCCCTCGAAACAGTCAACAAGTCGGGTTCGTATGATTACTGGATCACCAAGGCGTATATTTTATTGGGAGATATTTTCGCCGCACAAAAAGATTATTTCAATGCAAAGGCAACCCTTCAAAGTGTAGTAGATAATAGCAAGAATACAGAACTGAAGAATGAAGCACAGGGAAAACTTGACAGGGTAAATGCCCAGGATAAAGGGAATAACCAATAATCTGTTCTCCATTTGAATTCCCCGAAAGGGATAAAGAAAAAAGAATGAAGCATCTTAAAATAACAGGGATTTTGATTTTGATCAGTTTGGGATTTAGTGTTTCTGCAATTGCGCAAAAAGACACGTTAGGCAGACAAACGATCAATATCACTTCTTCATTCAAGCCGGTATTAAAAGATGCAGCGAAAATAAATTTCACTGCTGCTGCACCGTTGCCGGATTCCTCGAAGCCCAGACTTACTTACTCCATTCCTACTACTGGAATGTACACAGCATATCAGCCACTGGCATTAAAGCCACTGGCCCTGCAAATTGATTCGAATGGTAAATGGTCATCAAGCAATTTTATAAAAATTGGATTTGGAAATTATCAAACACCATTTGGACAGGCGGGTTTTACATTTGGAGATGGAAAAAAAGCTAACCTGAATTTATTTGCACATTATGTTTCTTCTGTAGGAAGTAAAATTGAAAATCAAAATTTCACAGACGCTGGTTTTTCAGCCTACGGAAGCACAGTTACGGCGAACAAATTGGAGCTGTATGGCAAATTCGGACTGGATCAAAACAAATATTATCTCTACGGGTATAATCATGATACTGTTAGTTATTCCAAATCCGACATTCTCCAAAGATTTCAAAACATTACGGTTAATGCGGGGGTAAGAAATGTGAATCCAACGAAGTATGGGTTAAAATATCATCCAGACCTTAGAATTGGAATATTCAGTGATAACCACAAAGCTTCAGAAACAGATGCGGTGCTGGATTTGCCTCTGGAAAAATATCTGGGTGATGCTTATGGTATCAAACTGGGAGCAAACTTTGATTTTACGAGATATACTCCAGGCGGTGCAGGTAAACAACCGATCACAAATAATATCTACACATTGCCGCTTGCATTACTTTTCAAGACACCCAATTTCAATTTGCATGCGGGTTTGATACCGTCCTGGGATAATTCGACTTTTAAATTGATGCCAGATTTTACTGCAGATTTCATGCTGGGCAGTGAAAAATCAATTTTACAGTTAGGATGGATCATGCATTACGATAAAGGTTCCTATCAAAGGTTTGCTTCCATCAATCCTTACTTAAGTGAACCTACACAACTCCTGAATACCAGGGTTACGGAGGCTTATGGAGGATTTAAAGGAACAATTACCGACTATTTTACATACAACGCAAAAGTGGGCTACGTGGAATTTAATAATATGCCCCTTTTTGTGAACGATTATACGAATGACGGCAAAACTTTTCTGATTCGTTATGAAAGTGAATTGCAGGCTTTGGAATTACAGGGAGAAGTTGGATTTAGTGAGAACGAAGATTTTTCTCTTAGTGCAGGATTTAAATGGCTGCAATTTACCAAGCAGGAGACAGAAGCTAAACCCTGGGGCATTCCACCAAGACAACTAAATGCAAGCTTGCGTTGGGCCATTATGAAAGACCTTTGGTTGAAAAGCGATCTTTATTTCTTCCAGGCACCTAAATATCTTAAACCTGATGGCGATTACGGAACACATACCAATGCCATGGACTTCAACGCAGGTGTTGAATTCCGGATCACAAAACAATTAAACCTTTGGGCACAGGCCAATAATATCTTCAACAAAAAATACCAGCGTTGGAACCAGTATGAAACTTATGGTTTCAATATTCTTGGCGGAATTACCTTCAAATTCGACCAAAAAAATAAATAATTCTTAATCTATTATCTTTGGCGGGATCATTTAGAGTATTTTCCTCCATGTTCGAAATTTTGTATCAATATCTCATTCAACACAGATCCCTTAGCTTGCCTGGTCTGGGTACTTTGCATATGCAAACTATTCCGGCGATGACGGATTTTTCAAATCATATCATCGCACCACCTTCGGATAAAGTGGTATTTGATTCTATGTTGGACGCACCACATAAGAATCTGTTTATTTATGTGGCATCCAGAATTGGTATCGCTGAATGGGAAGCAATCAAATTAGTAAATGATTTTTCATTTGATCTTAAAAATCACCTGAAGGATGGAAGTGAAGTACAATGGGATGGAATCGGAACGCTTAAGGCAGGAACTAATGGTGAAATTATTCTCGAAGCCCGCCCTCTTCAATATAATTTTCTTCAACCCGCTCACGCCAAGAGAGTAGTACGTGCAAATGCTCACCATATTATACGCAGAGGCGATAAAGAAGTCACTGGCATTTTTACACGGGACAACGAAGCGGAAGCGTCCAGCGAACCACGTTTTGCCAGAAATAAGAAATGGTGGCTTTGGGCCGTCATCCTTACTGCTATTGCCCTTGTTGTATTATTGGTTCATGCCTATAGCACGGGATTTTCAGCAGCTTCATTGCAAAACCAACAGGGAGTTGACGTGAAAGAAGCTCCCGGTACTTACACCATACCTCAATAGATTCCGGATGCCATATCAAATAGACGGTAAGATTCATTTTGAAAAGTGCATTATTTGTAACTCAAATGCTGTAAAGAAAGTTTTGTCTGCCAAAGACGAAACGGTGTCGGGCGAGAACTTTGACATCTGGGAATGCGATAATTGCAAACTCAGATTTACTCAAAATATTCCTACGCCATCAGAGATAGGGCGCTATTATAAATCCGATGAATACATTTCTCATTCAGATACGCAAAAGGGTTTAATTAATAGCTTATACCATTCCGTACGTACGAAAACTTTAGCAAGTAAGAAAAAGCTGATCGAAAAAGCCACCGGTTTGAAAAATGGAAAAATACTTGATCTCGGCTGTGGAACGGGCGCATTTTTAAACGTTATGAAGAATGGGGGATGGGAAGTTCTGGGAATTGAACCCGATGAAGGTGCAAGAACAAAAGCTGAATCTTTATATCATATTCGTGCTTTGCCAACTGACGAGGTTTACAAATTGGGTGAATCAATTTTTGATGCCATCACTTTATGGCATGTACTGGAGCATGTTCACGAATTGCATGAGTATTTAAAAATTTTGCATCAGGCTCTTAAGCCCGAAGGAAAACTATTTGTAGCAGTTCCCAATTATACTTCATGGGATGCTGAATTTTACGATACTTACTGGGCAGCTTACGACGTTCCCCGCCATCTTTATCATTTCTCTCCCCGCTCCATGAAAATTTTGCTTACGGATCATTTATTTCACCTGGAAGAAATCCAACCCATGTGGTACGATAGCTACTATGTTAGTATGCTGAGTGAAAAGTATAAACATGGTAAGACTGATTACATCAATGCATTTTTCAATGGGTGGAAATCAAACCGCATTGCAAGAAAGCTGAATGAGAGAGCCAGCTCCCTGATTTATGTCTCACGAAAATCTGATGACATTAAAGGCTAATTCAAGGCATCATTTCCCAAATTGATGAGGGAAACATCATTTTGAAATGGGAATAATCTCCTGAATATGCAGTTTAATTCTCTTTGAAACTAAAATTATGTGATGGAAATTTGTATTCCTTTTAGATGAGATTAGTGTCTAATTGTATTAAGGAATGGTTTAGGTTAAATTATTTACAAGGTGAGATCGGAAGGAGGGAAACAGAAATGGAATTACTATTGGAAGGCGATTAAGTGGCTTTTGGGAAATGGATTTTGGACCTTACTTCCGCTATGGTTTATCTTATTTATGAGTGGGCTTTCTGATGGCAAATTTGGAACAGAAGAAATATTTCATCTAATTGTACATGATGGATTAATTCTATTCGTTTGTTGTGCAATTGCTGGTTCCACTTTGGTTGATTTGATTTTAACTGACAGAACGGCGAGGATTATATCATTCATTTGGATCGCCCTGATACCTTGTTTTTTGGCTTTAGTAATTTTAGCGGATTACGCGTTGATTATTGGAAAATTTATTGACCCTGAATGTTTCAAATTAACTTCTAAAACCAGCCTTGCAGTAATATTAGTTACAATTTTTTATTGTGTTTTTGTAAAAGCTCAAATATATCATAAGGAGGAAACTAAAAATGCTACAAATGCTAAAAACGTTCTATGATTTTTTGCTAATTCCAACAAGTGTGGTTCTTACAATTGGAGTAATAATAATTTCCATTAAAGAAAATAATAAAGCTTTCAGGGAATTGGTCGAATCTGAAAAAAGAAAAGCAGAACGAGACAGGCTCGTTGCAAAAGCAGAATTGATGGAGAAGAAGAGTACAAATTAGAGTAGGTAACTTAGCCTTATTGGCAGCCTAAAATAGTGTTCACAAATTTGCAAAGTATTCCATTTGCAACAAGGAAGAATTGCTTCAATATCACAGGGTCAATCGACATAAATTTTTCAAGTAAACATTGATTGTAGGTTGTGTGTCCAGGACTGGAACATTATAAATTCGACAAAATATAGTGTGGTATTGAATTACATAGTTTTGCTGTAATTTCAAGTAACAATAGGGTAACAAAATGTTTGAAGGTTAGTCCAATTTTCATGTTTTACATGATTTCGAATTTTGATTCAAGAATCCCTTTTTGCAAAAAACTCAATTTTAATCTCATAAAAACAAATCTTTAATTAATCAATTCGTGATTAATTCTAAAGAGGAAACCATCCTACAATCCTCAATAATATTAGAATGGCAAGGCTAAGCACAAAATATACAATAGGATTTAAGGACGATTGGAGTTCTGAATCTTTAAATTTTTGGTTTAATTTCTCAACACCGCCTATTCGGCTTAAGCGAACCAAGTTGAAAATCAAAACAGGTAACATAGTTAAGATAATCTGAAAATTGGTGTATGAAAACTTCCCTTTTGTTAAGCTAATTCCTATAAAAATAATACTAAGCAAATTGAAACTTTGAAAAAGCGACAATAACAATACACTTAAGTAAGCTGGAACATCTTTTTCTCCATATTTAATATAAAATCGATAAATTTTGGTTAACTGTAAATCAAAGAATCTCATAAAGGTTAAATTTTAATGGGGTAAATTACAAAAGCTGCAATGTTCCTGCTTATTGCTTTCCCTGTATTCCCTAAAAGTATCTTGAAAAAATTTCTGAATTCCTAATTCCTTCATCACTGAATATCCGTCCGAAATGTACCATCCGATGCCGGGGATAAAAGTTGCATAGCTAAAGACGGCATCTTTAATATTATCACCTGTTGGATCTTTTATTACCTTGGCTGTCGCAATACCGGCTCCAATCCATCCAAAAGTTAAAGATGCCATTTTAGCGCCTTTAAAAATGATGCCATTACCTTTCGCTAAAAATTCAAAATCTTTTTTAGCAACAGCGACGAAACTTGCGGAAACAGACTTATTTCCCATAAAGGTTATATTCCAAACTCGATCAACGCCATTGAAATTAGCAATAAACTTTCCGGATTTTAAGAGTTTCATTGCTTTATCAAAACCTCCAAGTTCTTTAAGTGCATCTGCTGGTATAGCGAAATAGCCTGCAACAGTAGCAAGATAATCTAGAAATTTTTCAGGGTCTGTTTTACCATTATCGGATGGTTGGTTTTTTTTGTCCTTTTTAGGTGGATCTTTAGGTCCTTGAACCCCATTATTGAGTGTTGCTTGGCTTGCATCTTGGACTGTTGAGTGATACATAAAATCATCACTATTAAGCCGGCCTTCTTGTTTGTCCATTCCGGTGGGATCAGATGGTGTTTCATCTAATTTGGGGGTTGGAAGTGGAACTGGTTCTTTTCCATCTGGATCCAAAAATCTGATTGGATTATCGAATCCATAATTGAATGGCGAAAAACGGTCCATTTTTTCACAATTTGGATCTATCGCTCCCCATCTACCAATTTGAGCATCATAAAATCGAGATCCGAAATCAAATAATGATAACTCGCTGCCATCAGAGAATTCTTTTATTTGGAATTCCTTGGAAATAAATAAGAATCTATTTGGAATATATCCTGTTTTTAATGCCCTTGAGGAAAGCCCTGCAATTGGAAGTCCAAATAGGTAGTAGTGATTTTCATCAAGAATCCTTCCCCTGTGATGTGTCACTTGAAAATTTTCAAAATATACATCCATCGGACTCTCATTTGACAAATACACATATAAGTAACCATTAGTGCTCATGATTTTGCCCAGTTCCGCCATCGTGCCTTTAGTATCAGCATTTGAATTAATTTGTCTGGTGCCGCTACTGCTAGAAACCATGTTAAACTGTTCGTCAAACAATATCCAGTTCATATACGCTTTGGGCTTACCCGCGTTCAAATTGGGGTCACCATTTTTTAAATTATCTATTCCCGGGTAACCACTAGAATTAAATGTAGTTGTATTCCTATCTCCGATAGTGTAGTGGCCCGTAGGGTCCATGGCACTTGAAGTGCCGCCAAATGCTGCAATGAGACCAGCCACCATTTCGGAAATGATATGGTTATTATTATTATTCTGTCCCGCCGATTTATAAAAAACATCGGTCTTGATATCCACCGTATCTGTGGCCATTACTTTTAACAAAATACTCGGGCCGATTCTCCTTGCTGCATCTGTGTAATTCAGACGTACGACTGTGTGATTACTGGTATCAGAATCGAATCCGGATGGCTTGGGTGATTCAATTGTGGAAAGCGGATTAGGACTGTAATAGGTTTGCTCACTGCTACGGATACCTGCTTCCATGGTGAGCGGGGGATACATATCTGTTTGGCTCTCCTCAGTAAGTACCATTCTTACATTTCCCAAATGATCTTTCACAAAATAATCCCAGGCGTAGTGCGTCGGGTTTAAAAGATTTTTACAGGTACATAAAAGTAACACCTAATTAAGCAGCATGCCAAATTGAGAAAATTTAGATTAATCTGGAAGCCACTAATAATACTCTAGGAAAGTATTCTAACAGGGCAGAATATTATTGTTTATTGCATTGAACCTACTGAAACATCCAGGCAAGGAGTTTTTTTTATGAAAGCAATCATAGAATATTTTCGAACCGGTGCTTTGCCAAGTACCGATTCCATTGTTTTTACAATTTTGGGAACCATTAGACAAGTAACAACGATTTGCTGACCGCCAGTGAAACAAATTCTGCAATAGCGATACTCACCGAAAGAATACCAAAACGTTCGACCGCCAAAAGATGAGTAGATTGTGTAGCTGGTTATTTCATCAAAATTATATTTCGAAACGACACCATTTTTAGAATAGATCAAATTTCTAAGCGCCGAATC
>PSRI01000133.1 GCA_003175935.1 Bacteroidota bacterium | reverse complement strand
TGTTGAAGGTTTAAGGTTACTGGTTGTTGAAGGTTTAAGGTTACTGGTTGTTGAAGATTTGAATTATACATTCCTGCCGGCCTTGCTTCGCTGACCGCGTGCGCTGACCTGTGTGCCGAAGCGATAGTGAAGGTACAAGCTATAGCGGTGGCGCAAGCTTCGCGAAGGCGAGCAGGCAGGCAACTTTCAGTCGTCAACATTCAACCTTATCGTCTTTTGCGCGTGGCTCGTTTTTCCAATTCTGCTACGGGCATTACGTTTAAGCGACCAATGGGTTTGCCATTGCGATAGGTAATCACTTTCATTGTAGAAGCATCTTTGGGAACGACAATGGGCTTCTCGTATTTGGGATAAAATTTGTCGGGGAATGAATTGTCGAAACTGTAAAAAATATCCAGGCCATCAATCTCCGTGCTCATTTCAACAATTAATTTGCCCGAAGCTGAATCTTTTTCAGCCTTGAAAATGGGATCATACACGCTTGGCGCATATTTTTTTTCTGCCACATCATATCTTTCAAACTGCTTTTCCACTCGGGGAACAAAATCGCTCCAGTTTCTTTTTTCTTTGGGTGACCAGAGTGCTTCGGCAACTGCAAATCCACGTGGCCACGTCATGTATTGAGCGTGGCGCAAATTATAAACCTGTTCGGTCCATAAGTTTGCCTGTCCGCCTTTCACAAATTTGGGATCAACACCATCTGGCACAGGTTCAAACTCGTAGGATGTTTTTAATCTCAGTGTTGCATATACCGGAGGTTCAATTACAGCATCGGCCTGCATGTAGTCGATATAAACAAAAGTGGTTGGACTCATTACAACTTCATGACCCATTTTTGCAGCTTCGATTCCGCCTTTAATGCCCCGCCAACTCATCACTGCAGCATTGGGCGCAAGTCCGCCTTCCAGTATTTCATCCCAGCCAATTAATTTTTTGCCTTTGGATTCAATGATCTTTTCGATTCTCTTCACAAAATAACTCTGCACTTCATTCATGTCCTTGAGATTTTCTCTCTTCATGAGCTGAGCAACAGCGTCACTTTTCTTCCAAAAATTTTTCGCACACTCATCACCACCCATATGGATATATTCAAAAGGAAATAACTGCGCTATCTCCGTAAATACTTTATCGTAAAACGCGTAAACATTTTCGTTTGCCGGACAAAGCGTATTATCCATGAGTGCGATATTTCCGCTGTCGGTCCAGTTCATGAATTTTTCACCGGAATGAACGGTGTATTTATCTGATCCCTGCGTACAGGAAAGCTCAGGATATGATGCAACAGCAGCAAGGCTGTGGCCTGGAATATCTATTTCAGGAAGGATGTTCATAAATCGGTCTTTCGCATATTGCACCAATTCCCGGATGTCGTCCTGTGTATAAAAGCCTCCAAAATTTCTGGGTTCATCAGGTGTAGGAGCTGTGAAATTTCCGAAAGTGCCCACTTTGTAAACATTCCATGCGCCAACTTCGGTGAGTTTAGGGAGACTTTTTATTTCAACTCTCCAACCCTCATCATCGGTTAGATGAAGGTGGAGCAAATTATATTTATACTTTACCATGTCATCGATGTACTGCTTTACTTCCTGTTTAGTGAAGAAATGTCGCGATACATCAAACATTAAACCCCTCCAGCCAAAACGGGGATAGTCAGAAATCTCAACAGCAGGAGCTGTCCATTTCACTCCTTTTACTTCGGTTTTGCTTTCGATTTCAGTAGGGAGCAATTGAATTAATGTCTGGGTTCCATAAAATAAGCCTGCCGGAGTATTGGCAGAGATATTGATACCATTGGTGCCCACCGTTAATTTGTATCCTTCCTTTCCAATCGATTCGTCTGCTTTGGAGTTCAGTTGAAAAGAAATGTTGTTTCCTGCAACTTTGGAACCGGAACCGGATTTTACCGGGAACTTGTAGCCCGTAGGTTTAGAAAGGGCTTCTGAAAGAAGCTTTGCAACTCTTATTGCGTCGGGATTATTTCCCACCACCAGAATTGAGCTATTCGTGTTTAACGTAACAGAGCCCGTTTTTTCAGTTATGGAAACAGGTTCGGGGATAATTTTGATGTCCTGAGATTGCGAAAAAAGAGGTAAACATAATAATAGTACAAGCCATTTACTCATTGTGTCAAATTTTTTGGCGCTTAAGATACAGAACCTGAGTGAAAAATGGACAACCCGATTGCGGAAACAGGGGTTTTGTTTTATGAACGGAATGAAATACTTAAAAATCAATTTAAATTTTTTTTGTATTTCGTATCTTGACCGTGCAAATTAGACAGGTTATTCTGCCACTTAAAACAACTGCAATGAAAACGTTCATCGTTCCGATCGATTTTTCTGAAACTTCTGTAAATGCCGCGCGCTTTGCTGTGAAACTTGCAGCTGATTCCGGAAATGTATCATTGATCCTGTATAATTCGTACGAAAAAATTCGCTCAGGGTCAGATGGTACGCCACTCTTCAATGATCCCGATGCGCGCAAAAAAATCGCAGAAGTTGCACTGGAAAGTGTAAAGACAGAACTGCTGACGATTGAAAAAGTAAGAATTGAATGCGTTGCCGAGCAGGGAGATTTCGTGGATAATATCGAAGCTTTTATCAAGCACCATGGAATTGAAATGGTGATTATGGGAATTACAGGAAGCACTCCTCTTGAACAAATTGTAATTGGAAGCAATACACTCAACATTATTGAAAGAAATATTTGTCCGGTTTTAATTATTCCTCCCGGATCAAAATATCACGGAATTAAAAATGTAGTATTTGCCTCGGATTTTAAAGAAGTGGAAAGAACAACACCAATCCAACCTATAAAATCATTCCTTGGACTGGTAAGACCAACACTTCACGTTGCCAATGTGGATCACGAACATTATGTTGAGCTGACTGAAGATTACAAAAAAGAGAGAAACAAATTAGAAGGAATGCTCGCACCTTTCAAACCTGAGTTCTATTTTATCAGGTTATATGATTTCGTGGAAACAATCAGCCAGTTTGCTGAAGATAAAAATATCGACGTGATCATAACAGTTCCCAGAAAACATTCATTCATCACAGGATTATTCAAAACGAGCAATACGAAGAAGTTGGCATATCATAGTCACGTTCCGATATTAGCGATACATGAATAACGGCACCGAGCGACTGTCTTCAGGAGATTAAATAGTTTGTGGTTTGTTGTTTGTAGTTTGTGGTTTGTTGTTTGTAGTTTGTGGTTTGAACCGATCTATGCTGAGCTCTCGTCATTATGAACGAATTGCTGGATTCCAATCAAAAAACGTATGGTGGTTCCTGAAGACAGAAACCACGGCGAGGAAATTATTATGCGTTGCAGATTTCTCGCACCTAACTCGCAAGCTCGTTGGGCTCGAAATGACAAAAGAGGAACGGAATTTTCAGGCAGGCAACAAACATTCAACCTCCAACATTCAACCTTCAACTAAAAGAGCTCTCCCTGGCCACTATCTGCAGATTTTTTCTTTTTCTCCCATTCCATTTCGAGGCTCTTGGAGAAGTCGGTGAGTTTGGCGCCAACAGCTTTCCATCCCATAACTTCCACTACTTTTTCAACTTTGATTTTAGCCTTGCGGATTTGAGATCCTCTTCCACTTTGAATAACTAAAATCGGCTCGCTGTCGGTGGTAACTGTTTCCAAATGGTTGCCCTCACCTTCTTTGATGAAGAAAAATTTATTGTGAAGTGTGGTTGTTTCAATTTTGAAACGTTTGATATTATACTGGAGTTTGTCTTTTTCCAAATAAACTGCAGTGATGATTTTTTCGGGATCAAATTTTTCGATCAGTAAAACTTTGTCTCCTTCAAATCGCTGCGTAAGTTCCGTATCAGTTATTTCATAATTGCCATCATCGTAAATAACCAGGATTCGATCGTCACCTTCAAATGAACCCAGGTATTCTCCTTTTTCTTCGGTATTCAAACGACCGAAAGTATCATCGAACCAAATTTTTCTTCCGCTTAGAGTGGCCTTACCGGCTTCTTTGAATTTTACAGTTTTTATGGCGTGTTTGGTAACCTGGTTCCCCATACTGTTTCTGCCTTTGATTTCCATCTCTTCGAAATAAAAATCAATTTCCTTATTGCGGGCAGATGAGTTAGGACTGAGGATAATTTTAACTACTTCGGCCTCTCCATTGGGATTAACGGAAAAATAATGCACTTTACTTTTTTCCTCGTCTTTTGCAAGATTGTATTCTTTATCGCGGGTAATTCCTGTTACATTGAATCTCTTGGCATAGCTTATACCTGATTTGCCATCGGAGTAAATCATATTGTAGGTGGTTCGCTCATCATTTTTCTTGAATACAGCCACGTGGATAATGTCCTTACCGATAAATGCCTTATCAGCCATTTTCACCACTTTCATTTTACCCGACTTAGTAAACGCGATGATATCATCCAGATCAGAAACATCAGTAACGTATTCATCTTTCTTCAATCCGGAGCCAATAAATCCTTCAGATCTGTTTACATAAAGTTTGGTATTGGCAATGGCAACCTGTTTGGCCTGAATTGCTTCAAATAATTTTACTTCAGTCTTTCTCTCTCTTCCTTTTCCGTACTTCTTTAACAAACCTTCGTAATAAGCAACCGCGAAATCAACAATATTGTTGAGGTCATATTTTACCTGCTTGATTTCTGCATCCAGCGCGCGAATTTGTTCGTTGAGTTCTTCAATATCGAGTTTATAAATCCGGCGTACGGGCTTCTCCGTTAGTTTGACAATATCTTCCTGTGTAATGGCACGTTTCAATTGCTTTTTATAGGGCTCAAAAGCTTTTGCAATGGCTGCCAGTACTTTTTCCCAGGTTTCATGCTTCTTTTCGAGCTCTTTGTAGATTTTCTCTTCAAAAAAGATTTTTTCAAGTGAAGTATAGTGCCATTTATCCTGAAGTTCTGCGAGCTTAATTTCGAGTTCTTTCCTCAATAATTCGCGGGTAAGTTCAACAGAATCTTTGAGCAGCTGGTGAACGCTCATGAATTGCGGCTTGTGTTCCACAATTACACAGGCGTTAGGAGAAATGCTCACTTCACAATCTGTAAAGGCATATAATGCGTCAATAGTAATATCGGGAGAGATGCCGGGAGAAAGGTCAATAAGAATTTCAACTTCAGCAGCAGTATTATCCGTTACTTTTTTGATTTTTATTTTCCCCTGATCATTCGCTTTCACAATGGAATCCATCAATTGGGCCGTTGTTACTCCATATGGCACGTCGCGTATAGCCAGCGTTTTTTTATCTACTTCTTCAATATGTGCACGCACTCTTACTTTACCGCCACGCCTGCCCTCATTGTAGCTGGTGACATCAATCATACCGCCGGTTTGAAAATCGGGATACAATTCAAATTTTCTTCCCCTTAAAAATTTGATGGAAGCATCTATGAGTTCGCAAAAATTATGTGGTAATATTTTTGTAGAAAGACCCACTGCTATTCCCTCTGCACCCTGTGCGAGCAATAAGGGGAATTTCATTGGCAATACAACAGGTTCATTTTTTCTTCCATCGTAACTCAACTGCCATTCCGTAGTTTTTGAATTGAAAGCTACCTCAAGAGCAAATTTGCTCAGTCGCGCTTCAATATATCGCGCTGCCGCTGCTTCATCACCTGTTCTTACATCCCCCCAGTTTCCCTGGGTTTCTATGAGAAGATCTTTTTGTCCGAGATTAACCAGCGCATCGCCAATAGATGCATCACCATGTGGGTGATATTGCATGCTTTGCCCAATAATGTTTGCGGCCTTGTTAAATCGACCATCATCCATTTCTTTCATCGCATGAAGAATGCGGCGCTGCACAGGTTTCAAGCCGTCTTCCAACGCAGGAACGGCCCTTTCCAGGATAACGTAAGATGCATAATCGAGAAACCAGGTTTTATACTGACCTGATACTCCGGATTCATTTTCAAAAAAATCTTCTTTCTTATTCTTAGCTGGACTCATGTATTCAAAATTCTGAAAATTAAGCTGCCTTTCCTATAACACCAAGATGAGTAAATTTAAATCCGTTTTCATATTTTAAGCCATAACCAAAAATTCGATCCATACAGGAATGACTCCATAAAATGGTACCAATCAATTGTATTGCCGAATTAGAATATACATA
>PSRI01000248.1 GCA_003175935.1 Bacteroidota bacterium | reverse complement strand
GGTAACCTGTCCCATTTTGATCAGTTCCACAAAAAGAGTATACCGATCATATTTTTCGACCGTGTTGAGGAGCGCAATCACTTCACAAACGTTTTAATAGATAACCGCAAAGCAGCTTATGAAGCAACCAATCATTTAATAAGCCAGGGCTGTAAAAGACTTATTCATATATCGGCCTCGCCTAAACGAAATGTGTACATTGACCGTCTTGCCGGATTTCAACAGGCACTAAAAGACCACAGGATCAATTTTAGGGAAGACCAGCTTATAGTAACCAACCTGAGCCAGGAATCAGGAGTGGAAGCAGCAGAAAAAATATTAAAAATGGAGCCTTTGCCTGATGGAATATTTGCAGCGAACGATAACGCTGCCGTGGGTTGCCTTATAGCACTGAAGCAGTCAGGAATTAAAATCCCCGAAGACATTGCAATCGTAGGCTTCAACAATGACCCGGTTTCGAAAGTGGTGGAACCGAATTTATCCACAATTAATTATCCCGGTTATGAAATGGGAGAAGTAGCGGCAAGAAGTCTGATTAATCATCTCAATGGCGTATCACAGATAAATGCAACTAACACAATATTATTGAGGTCTGAATTACTGATTCGGGATTCAAGCAACAAATCAAAATGATCAAGTACTTTGTAATGTACCGGATCAATATGAAAAAAATAAAAGGCATTATTTTACTCCTGTGCCTGTGCACTACCGTAGCAGCAGAAGACGGGCACGACCTATGGTTGCGGTTTCGGTTAATCGACAATCCTCAATTACTTGCAACATATAGAAACACTGTAGCAGGATTTGTAGTTTATGGAAATTCCCCAACAATTGCTATCATCAAAAATGAACTGAATAAATCTCTAAGTGCGCTTCTGGGAAAAGCAATTAAAGAAAACTCAAATCCCATACCATCTTCATTAGTTGTAGGCACTCCATCATCTTCCGTTGTTATTTCTTCCCTGAATCTAAATGAACAATTATCCAAAGTTGGAGCCGAAGGGTTTGTGATCATTTCAAAAACGACAGGCGGAAAAAAAATTACAGTCATTGCAGCTAACACAGATATTGGCGCCCTTCATGGCGTTTTTGATTTTTTGAGGCTGATACAAACGCATCAGGATATCTCAAATCTCAATAAAATTTCTTTCCCCAAAATTGATCTTAGAATCCTGGATCATTGGGATAACCTCAACAGATATGTTGAAAGAGGCTATGCAGGGATTTCAATTTGGGACTGGCACAAGCTTCCTGATTATATTGATCCCATCTATACTGAATATGCAAGAGCCAATGCTTCGATTGGAATCAATGGAACTGTGCTGACTAACGTTAACGCAAACGCGCTGACACTTACTTCTCAATACCTGGAAAAGGCTGCTGCCTTAGCAAATATCTTTCGGCCATACGGAATCAAAGTTTATCTCACTGCAAGATTTAGTGCGCCATCCGAAATTGGAGGAATCAGCACATCAGATCCACTCAATGATTCTGTGCAAACCTGGTGGAAGAATAAAGTTCAGGAGATATACAAATACATTCCTGATTTTGGAGGATTCCTTGTAAAAGCAAATTCTGAAGGACAACCCGGTCCACAGAACTATGGAAGAACTCACGCTGATGGTGCAAACATGCTTGCTGATGCTGTAAAACCATATCACGGAGTAATAATGTGGCGTGCCTTTGTTTATGCCAACGCAAATAATGAAGATCGCGCGAAACAGGCTTATGAAGAATTTGTTCCTCTCGATGGAAAATTTCGTGATAATGTTTTGCTACAGGTAAAAAATGGCCCGATAGATTTTCAGCCCCGTGAACCTTTTCATCCTTTGTTTGGTTCGATGCCCAAAACACCAATGATGATGGAGTTTCAGTTGACTCAGGAATACCTGGGCTTTGCTACTCATCTCGTTTTTTTGCCAGTAATGTTTAAAGAAATTCTCCAATCAGACACTTACGCCCAGGGCAAAGGATCATATGTAGCAAAAGTTATTGATGGCAGTCTGGACCACCATTCCATTAGCGGAATTGCTGGCGTTGCAAATATCGGTAACGACATAAACTGGACAGGACATCCTTTTGGTCAGGCTAACTGGTACGGATTTGGAAGGCTCGCATGGGACGAAGATTTGAGTGCAGCTACAATTGCTGAGGAATGGATCCGACAGACTTTTTCCAACGACAATGCATTTGTAAGCCCGGTGAAATCTTTCATGCTTTCCTCGCATGAAACGCTTGTGAATTATATGACTCCATTGGGTCTTCATCATATTATGGGCAATGGCCATCATTATGGGCCTTCACCGTGGTCGAATAGTTTTGCAAGGGCAGATTGGAACCCTGTTTATTTTCACCGGTCCGATTCAATGGGAATTGGTTTCGACAGAAGCGCAACCGGAAGTAATGCAATTGAACAATATTTCCCGGAAGCAAGAAGGGCATGGGAAAACACCGAAACCTGTGATGAAAAATATTTGCTATGGTTCCATCATGTTGCATGGAAACACAAGATGAAATCAGGAAGAAATTTATGGGAAGAGCTTTGCTACAAATATTATAATGGAGTAGATTCTGCAAGAAAAATGAAGGACACCTGGGTCAAAATGAAGCCTTATGTTGACAGCGAACGATTTGAACATGTGCTTGGTTTATTAGAAGTTCAGGTAAAAGAAGCCATATGGTGGAGAAATGCCTGCCTTCTTTATTTTCAAACATTTTCAAAAATGCCTATACCTTCTGGATTCGAAAAACCCGACAAAACACTGGAATATTATGAGTCACTGAAATTTCCTTATGCACCTGGAAATTGATCATATTCAATAAGCGAATTTTAATTGAACGCAAACAAAATGACGCAAATGGAATCACATAAAAAAAAAGTGGCCATGGTAACCGGAGGAGGCTCAGGAATTGGTTTCGCTATCGCGCAGAAATTTGTAGAAAATCAAATTCAAACAATCATTGTGGGAAGGGACGAGAATAAATTAAAAAATGCAAAATCAAAACTGGGTGATTTTTGCGAAGTATATCCATGCGATTTGTCCAGATTGGAAAAAATTCCTGAGTTAGTTGAAAGCATTTTGAAAGAATTCGGCCGCATTGATATCCTGGTAAATAATGCTGGCACCAACATGAAAAAAAATTTCATAGAGGTTACCGACCAGGATTTTCAGCAGGTCATTCTTACTAATCTTGTTTCAGTATTTGCGCTTTCGAGAGAAGTTGTAAAAAATATGATTAAGAATGGCTCAGGCAACATTATTAATATAAGCAGTATGGCATCTCAATATGGATTACCTAAAGTGATTGCTTATACTGCTTCCAAATCTGCAATTGAAGGCATGACCAGGGCCATGGCCACAGAACTCTCACCCCAAGGGATTCGTATTAATTGTATTGCGCCAGGTTTCATTATTACGGATATGACAGGAAAAGCATTCGACCAGGATCCCGATCGCAAGAATAGAGCAATCTCACGGACACCACTAGGCGAAATGGGTAAGCCTGAAGATATAGCTGAAGCAGCTTACTTTCTGATATCGCCGGGAGCAAAATATGTTACTGGTACCGTATTGCCAGTTGATGGAGGGAATTCGATAGGATTCTAATTCGGCACAGCGAACTATTATCATCCTGACACCAGGGTTTCAAATTAAGTTAGAAGTTTTGCCCTACGGGACAAGAAGAAAAAAGGGCTGCCCAGTGTTATCAACCTTTGACCTCTACGGGGTCTTTTTTACAACACGCTCCATTTACGAAAACTGATTCAAACAACCCTGGCCAACAAGCTTGTTTCGATTTGTAAAAATGATGGAGGACCGTTAGTATACTTCTAAGATTTTTATTCAAACACCTTTTCAATACGTGTGACTTTACCATCAGCATTAACGCCTTCAACCACTACCCTAAATTTTTTTGTAAAATCATTATTAAAGAAAGTAAGATAAATTCTGCGCCTGTCCTTTCCCGTAAGTACAAAGGGATTCCAGTATAAAGTTGTTCTAAAATCTGGCTGGTCTGCAATTTCCAGGTTGGTTAAATAATCCGGAGAATAGAATTCTCGTCTGGGAGAATATCCGGGTATGCTTATAAAGTCAAGGCCCTTAACATTATCAGTTAAAGCTTTACCCTTTTTCGTATATACTGCAATTGCACCACTTCCACCGCCACCAGTGGCACCAAAAAATGGAGGTCGAAACACTTTAATCATTGCCACATCACTCATATTAATTGTTTGAATGGCATCGACCTGAACCTGCATTTCGTTCATAAAAAGATCCGGTGTGCCTCCTCTCCAGGACATGGTAGCCTGTGCCCCCGTGCCAGTTATTTGCAAACCGGCAACTTTACCTTTTAAATAAGTAAGAACATCCGTACCATTAATTGCAAACGGATCATCTTCGGTTAGGAACGTAATTTCATCCATTGATCGAAACATGGCCGTCGTATACAATTCATCCATCTCCTCCAGCTTGGTCTTTTTCTTAGCCGTAATCTTAATAGTGGAAAGAGTCTTCGAATTTTTTTGGTCGAATTCATTTTGTGCGATCTGCCTGTCTGCAACCGCTTTATTTCTTGCCATCACCAAAGAATCCGGTTTTATAAACCTGGCAACTTCAAATGAATCCAGCGGGTAGTTTAGATAATTTCGCCTGATATTATTATCAAACCTGACTGACATTTTTGAAGTAAGAACTTTATTCTTATCGTTATTTATTTGATAATATAACTTGGCTGTATCATAAAAGATCAATCCCGGAATTTTAAATCCACCATCTTTTTCCAATGGAGTATTCATGAATGACTGGGCTCCATTTTTGAAAATCAAAATCTCGTTCAATTCCTTATCTGCCATTTGAGATCGGGTAAGCCCAATAATATTTCCTGATACTGTAATATAGTCTTCGGGCTGCAAAGCAACTTTGGGCCAACGTCCTGCTAATAAATCATCCCACTTAAATCTGCGCCAGCCATTGGTCATCATTACAAGGTCAAGATGTGCAGCAATGGAATCTTCATCACTGGAAAAATAATAAGTTGGATTGTATACAAAACCCTTGATATCACTCGTAAGCAGGAGATGCGAAGTAATATCATCTCCATCCGCAGGTGGCACATTCAATGATGCATCAGTAACAGAAACCGAAAGATTACATGGAATTGTATCGGGCACATCTATCTGGATCACATTCTTCTTTTTCTTCCCCATATCCTTAAGGGCCGAATTGAGATCAGTAATAAAATAATAGTCCTGGTGATTTACAAATACAATTCTTTCTGCAACGGGAATCCCGGTCTTTGTAAAAAGTGTAACCTGTACGATTCCTGCCGGAAGATCTTTTGTTGGGATCATGCCACTTGTCATAGGAGCAACAGCAAGGTTTGCTTTTGCCCTGTAAAGTAATTGTTGTTGCAGCTGGGCTACTACATACATATAATCGTAGCTGGAGTCAGTACCACCTGATCTGTGTATGACGAATTTTATTGCGTCAGCAGTTTGGTCCAGCAATAAACTCGCTCCTGAATTTTTAGCAGCAGGTAAATTTGTTTGTTCGTTTGCACCTACAGGATCTTTCCATACTGCTTTGTATTGACTACCCGCATCAGGTGTCATGGTAAAATAACCCATGCCGTCATGAACACTTGCAAATGAAGCAATCTTGCTGCCTTTCGCATCCACAATTTCACCCTTAACTTTTATCGGCATTCCATATCGATCAGTCGCTTTAAATGCTACGCGAGACTCCAGTCCGTTTATCAAATCACCACCTTCAGGGAAAAATTGCAGATAATACGTTTGTTGTTGAACGCCCTTTTTTGTTGATACAGTTTTCTTCGCAATATTAATTGGGATAGCTTTTGTAAAAAGGTAAGAACTATCAAATCCCAGCATCCATTTCGTGTATGCCCGAACGTAAAGAATGGAGTTGTCCATGCTATCAGGCAAATCGAAAGCAGCTGCACCACTCGACATAACGACAGGATTAATTTTCCTTTGCAACACATTACCTTTTGCATCCAACAATTCAGCGTAAAATGATTTGCTTATTTGAGAAGGTAAGGTGCCGCTGAAAATATATGCCTTGAACCAAATTGTTTCACCAGGGTTATAACTGCTCTTGTCAAAATGCAGATAAATTTTTTCCTGTGGATATTCAGTGTTGAGCTTATTTAAAAGGGAATCGAATGGCTGAGCCTTTGCCGAAAAGCTAATCAGAACCGATGCCACCAGGAGTAACCGGAAAATCGATGGTTTCATGTTGCGGAAATCTATAAGGCTCGAATTTCCTATGAATTTTGATTTTTTCCGCATTTAATATCAAAAAACATTCAAAAAATTCTACTCGCAAAGATCAAGCGTATCGGTGCTTTTAGTGCTGAACTGGACTGTTTTTACTTTGCCGGCGGCGTTGTAGTGCAGAACAAGAGTTCCATACGACATTTCAAACGCATCCCAGGTATCATCCTTTATCTTGGGGTTGCCGAAGTATTTGAAGAGGCTGTTTCTCTTTGCGCCTAATACGGGAACATTAAAAGTTCCCTGAAACTTCTCACCTATTTCAATATAATCTCTTTGTGTATAGAAATAAATATCCTTATCCTTATAAAATACACCACCCCCACATTTTGAAGCTGAAGATTCTTCCTCGGTGGAAGTGAAACACGGCAATTTTGTTTTCACCTCATCAGCTGTAATATTAGGCTTCATTCCATTCACTTTTCCGTCCAGGATATCTACTTCAAATGTTGCGCATTTGGCTTTGGCTTTCAATTGTGCTTGCGAAGTTGCGATAACAAAAAGGCTTACCAGGAATAAGAGGATTTTTTTCATATCAATTAATTTAGCTATAGGGGAAATGAAATTTTGGGATCAATCATTGCCCTTTCCATGCAAATTCCTTGCTAAATTCTCCAATTTTGTAGCAGAATATATTGCAATATGTTAAAGAACCTCCGTTCAGGAAGCCCTCTTATCGTGCATGAGCAGATTCATGGCATTTTGAAGAGATCCTGCCCTTATAACCTGTCCGGAATTAACGAAGAATATTTCATCAGCATTTTCAATTGTATTCAGTCGATGTGCTATGATTACACGAGTAGTTGTGGCCGGTAATTTTTTGATAATATCTTCCAGTAATTGTTCTGTTATCGTATCGATATTGGCCGTGGCTTCATCCAGGATTAAAAGATCAGGCTTCCGAAGTACGGCACGCATGAAAGCAACAAGTTGTTTTTGCCCCAGGCTTATACTTTCCCCTCCGGAAACAACCTTTGTATCCAAACCCGATTCAAATCTCGCAAGAAGCGCTACAAGACCAGCATCTGCAAAAACCTTTTCTATTTCTTCATTGCTGTGACTCAAATATTCTTCGTTACCATACAGAATATTTTCACGAATGGTTCCGGTAAAGAGAAATGGCTCCTGCAAAATGAAACCAATCTTTTTGGACCTTTCTGCTGAATCATAGGACCGAATATCTTTCCCATCAAAATAAACATGACCCTTTGTAGGATCATACAATCTTGCCATTAAATAGGCAGTTGTTGTCTTGCCACCACCGGTTGGTCCAACAAACGCATAAGTCTTACCTCTGTCCAGAGAAAAACTATTATTATGCAGTACTTCTTTCCCATTCGGGTAACTAAAATGAACATCCTTAAACTCAAGGAAAGAATGAGGTGCGCCATTCGCACCCGCATGAACTGTATTCAAATTCGAGTGCAGGGTTAGAATTTGTGAGATCCTGTCCCACCCTGCCATTGCCACCTGGAAGTTTGCCCATAAAGTAGCAAGCTGGCGTAGAGGTCCGTAGAAATTATTGATGTAGGAAAGAAATCCAATCAAAAATCCAATGGTGAAATGTCCAATGCTGATTAAATAAATCCCGAATGCAAGCACTACCAGTTGACCTATATTCGAAGAAAGTCCATAAACCGGAGTAAACACATTATTCGCCAATCCTGCTCCTATTGCTGAAGAATAATTTTTCTGATTGGCCTCTTCGAATTTTGCGCGAAAATAATCCCTGCGATTAAATGCGATAATCACTTTAAAATTTTGCAGACTTTCCTGAATTTCTGCACTCATATTTCCAACGCTTTTCAGGTTTGCCGCATTTTTTTTCTTGACCCAGGGCGAAATTATTTTTGTGAAAATCCACAAGAACAGGGCCGGCGCCAGTGCAGCCGCTCCTAGAGGGAGATTCAAAAACAATAGGAAAATCCCTGCTCCAGTCATTACAAAAATGCTTCCCACAAATTGCATCAACGACTGCGAAAAAAACTGATTCAATTTATCTGTATCATTATTCACCCTCGAAATCAGATCACCTGCTTTATTCTGATTGAAAAAAGCAACAGGCAGTTCCTGGAGTTTATGAAAGACCGCATTTCTTAAGCTAAAAAGCATTCTCTGACCTACCCCTCCCATCAATTTAGTTTGCATATAACTGGTGCCCAGGGCAAGCAGGTACATCGTTGCAAGGATGCCTGCGTAAACCAGTATTCCATGATATTGCCTGGTTTGAACAAATTGGTCAATGGCCCTTGCAACTAAAATCGGGCTCAATAAACTCAGCGTACTATTTATTAAAATAGCAATCAGTGCCACTACCAGTCGCTTCCTTTCTTCGTCCATGAACGAAATCAATTTCTTCAATGCAGCATAAGAAGATTTCTTCTGTGCCGATTGATCTCCCACTTTGCCTAGATTATAATCCATGTTTAATCATTCTTAGTAGTTCACGATTCAAATTCAATTTAGTTCGCAAATTCTTCTTATAAGCTGGTACTTCTTTGCGACTCGTAAATCTGAATATATTCCGGACAATTTGCCATCAGTTCTTCATGTCTGCCTTTTGCTATTAACTCACCTTCCATGATCAATACAATCTGATCATAATTCTCAACCGATGCAATCTTTTGGGTAACTGAAATAAGTGTTAGCCCCGGATAATTCTCTTTTAAATTTTGCAGAATTTTTTGTTCGGTTCTGTTATCAACCCTCGCAGTAAAATCATCCAAAAGCAAAATCCTTGGATCGATTGCAAGTGCCCTCGCCAGCATGATCCTTTGTTTTTGTCCGCCCGACAAACTCGATCCCCTTTCGGAAACAATGGTCTCCAATTTTTCTGGTAGTGAATTCACAAAATCAGTTATTTCTGCAGTGTCGATAGCTTTTTGCATGAGATCGTCGGTCACTTTTTCATTGAACGCGATATTTTCACGAACACTCAAATTAAATATGATACTATCCTGGAACACAAATCCTGTTTGCTGATGAAAAGATTCTTTATCATACATCTCGATATTTTTTCCATCGAGCAAAATTTCTCCTTCATTTGGTTTGATTAGGCCCGTGAGCAGATAAAGTAATTGCGTTTTCCCTGCAGCTGTTGGCCCAATAACTGCTGTTCTTGATCCGGCGTCCACCTTAAATGAAATATTTTTCAGAGCTGGTTTTTCGCCATAGGTCACTGTTATATTTTTCAGTTCGATATCACCACGTAAAATTTCAGTAATTGTTCCAGGGTCTTTTAGTTCAGGCGCCTGTAAAACTTCATTGATTCTCGAATAGGAGGCTGAAGCCTGCGCTATCACATTACTCATGAATCCAATGACGAGGATTGGAAAAATCAGGAGCATTAGGTAACTACTAAACGCTGCCATTTCACCAATGGTCATCGAGCCGGTAATTACAAAATGTCCGCCAAGCATCAGGATTGTTAATCCAGCCATACTTGCAGTAAAAGTGATTATGGGGATGAGTAACGAAAAAAGTTTGAGGATTGAGATGCCAATATCCTTAGCCTGAGCATTTGCTTCCCGGAATTTTTCACTTTCTGGCTTTTCTGAATGTAATACCCTGATGGTGGCAGCACCCAAAATGCTTTCATTGATAACCTTGTTCAGCCGGTCAATCACTTCCCTGCCCTTCATAAACAATGCCCGTACTTTTTTTAGTACGATAAAAAATGTGCCCCCAATAATGGGTATAATGGTTATGACCGCAATTCCCAATTTCCAATTAATGCTTAGTAATAATGCACTTGCTCCGATAATGATACAAAGTGAAGATGCTATAGAAACAATAGCCATTGACACAAACAATTTAATTGAATCAATATCAGAAGTGAGGTTGGTTAATAATTTGGAAGGGTTCGCTTTTTGAATATATGCGAAACTTTGTTTCGAAATTTTTTCTGAAAGCTGGGTTCTCAGATCTCGCGCCACTTTTTCTGATGCGTAAGTCTGAACAACGGATTGAAGAAATGTGAAAATAAAAATCCCTAATGCTGCAAGTGAAAATTGGAGAATCACTTTTTGCATATCAAAGTGGCCCTGCATGTATGAATCGATTCCATGAGAAATCAATTTTGGCAACAGGAGATTAATTCCATTTCCAAGTAATGCCAGGACGATCAGCCATACAATCATTCCTCTGTATGGGGACAGGACCTTCATCATATTTGGCTTCTGAGATTTAATCGCACTGCCCTTTGGTTTTGGTTCCGCCATGTCAATTGATTTAGATCAAACGAAATGCAAATATAATCGGTAGTCAAAATCATTAAAGTATGAATAGGCCAGTGCTGCTCCTGGTTCGGTTAGTCCACTGTAATTGCCGGTAAATCGTCCCGCTCCTGATCAGATTATTCCAGATGCTGTGAAAACCTTCCAATCGCTGGAAAAAACACATGAATTTTTTTTCCTAAATATCAGATTACCAGTAGTTCGTCAATTTGGTCCCAAACTGGTAAACAATGGGCGATTCCAAAAGGGAATAAAATTCAAACCGATGAAACATAACTCTACGAAAATTGTTCTGGCTATTATTTGTGGATTAATTCTGATCTCAGAGGCAAGCTCTGCTCAAACCTGTACTCCCCAGGGAAATCAAACAAGTTACGGAACAAGTAATGTGTGGATTGGTTATGTATACCAGGGAAATAATTTCAATACATATAAAGGTTACGTGAACGAAGGGACTTCGGCCAGTCCCAATTTTGATGAAAGCTTCGGTGGCACTTCTGTAACATATAATACCAACGGTTGTTCCATTCTGACCGATACTTTCAGTGTTCGATATAAACTCAAAAAAACTTTTGCAAACGGAGATTATGCTTTCACAGTTGGAGGTGATGATGGATATCGTTTGAGTTTAGACGGTGGTTCAACCTGGGTAATTAATAACTGGGGAGATCACGGTTACACT
>PSRI01000042.1 GCA_003175935.1 Bacteroidota bacterium | reverse complement strand
TTCATGTTTTTGAAGAAGAAATGTTTTGAAATGCATTCGATATTCACACGATCATGCGATTGCGAAGGGGCATTTTGCTTTAGATATTTGTATTAGAATATTTCGAAAGCCAACAAAAGCTTGGATCGAAACATCAGAACGGATTTAACCATTAACTATTAAACCTTAATTTTTATGAAACAGAAAATCGTGTTGGCAATTATTGCTATGCTATCAGTGAGCCAAATTTGGGCTACCGGTAAAGAAAAAAGCAAAATGATTGTAAAAGATCAAATACTCAGTGGAAGCTACAGCAGTGTAACTGTGTCCAGTGGTGTTGATGTTTTGCTAATTGAAAAGGATTCCAAAATTGCAACTGTGCAGGGAATTGAAAAATTTGTGGATGCAATCTCATTTACTGAGAAAGATGGACAGCTTTTCATCAGCAGCAAGAAAGGTTCAGGTAAAGCGGTTGTTTATCTTCCGGTAAGCCATCTTAAAAATCTGCAATTGAATGGTGATTCAAGAGCCTATACAGTGGGACAAATTAATTCTCCTGAATTGAAATTAACCATCTCAGGCAATTGTGATTTCGGGATAAGCAATTTTGGAAAGGTAACCATTATCCACACCGAAGATTGCGACGTAGCATACAAATGGGTTGATAACAGCAAGATGGTAGAGGAAGTAGTTTCACTTAAGTAACAATTTTTATCACGCTAAAATACTCATAGCCATATCAGGTATGCTAACCCAGTGAAAGACCAAAAATAGCGATTGGTTTTGGACAGAGGAAAGTGCAGGCAGTGCCTGCTTTTCTCTTTTATAGAAGATTGACAGATCATTTAAAGTTGTTTTGTAAATTGTCGCCCAATCATATTTTCTTATGCTTCTTTTAGGAATCGATATCGGAACATCATCTATCAAAGTATCCATTGTAAACGCGAACAATTCAAAGTCTGTTGCCTCGGCACATTATCCCGAAACTGAAGCTGCAATCATTTCGCATCATCCGGGCTGGGCAGAACAGGAGCCCGAAACCTGGTGGGAATATTTCAAACTGGCATTTAAAAAAGCAGCCAGTACAGGAAAGTTCAAAGCATCTGATATCAAAGCTATAGGCATTGCTTATCAAATGCACGGGTTGGTAATCATAGACAAAAACAAAAAGGTATTAAGACCCTCTATTATTTGGTGCGATAGCAGGGCAGTGGAAATTGGCAACAAAGCTTTTCATGCATTAGGAGAAGAATACAGTTTAATACACTATCTCAACTCGCCAGGCAATTTCACAGCATCTAAACTGGCATGGGTGAAAGCAAATGAACCGGATGTATATGGCAAGGTGTTTAAGATGATGTTGCCAGGAGACTACCTGACCATGAAACTTACAGGAGAAATCACAACTTCTGCATCTGCACTTTCTGAAGGAATACTTTGGGATTTTCAAAGTGAGACTCCTGCTAAGCGCCTCATGGATCAATATGGATTCACCAACGAAATTCTTCCGGAAATTAAGCCGGTATTTATTGAACATGGACTTGTGACTAAATCCGCATCAGAAGAATTGGGATTACCCATGGGTATTCCTGTTTCTTACAAAGCCGGGGACCAACCTAATAATGCGCTTTCATTAAATGTACTCGAACCCGGAGAGGTTGCTGCAACTGCAGGCACCTCTGGGGTTATTTATGCCGTGAGTGATCAGGCGAACTATGATCCAAAATCGAGGGTGAATAGTTTTGCCCACGTAAACCACGATTCTTATCAAAAGCGAATCGGAATACTCCTCTGCATTAATGGAACTGGAATTATGAACAGGTGGATCAGGGATATTGCAGGCAAAGACATTTCATATGGGGAGATGAACAGTCAGGCTGAATCAATTCCACTGGGCAGTGAGGGTTTGTTGGTTCTGCCATTTGGGAATGGTGCAGAAAGAATGCTTGAAAATAAAATGCCGGGGGCTCAGTTTAGCAATATGCAGTTTACGGTACACGGACCAGCTCATCTTTTCAGGGCCGTTCAGGAAGGAATTGCATGCGCCTTCAGATACGGCCTGGATATAATGAGAGAAAACGGACTTCAGCCTTCGGTTATACGTGCGGGGAAGGCCAATATGTTTCTCAGCGAATTATTCACCAGGCTTTTTGTAAACTTAACATCAACGCCAGTTGAATTGTATGAAAATGATGGCGCAGTTGGCGCTGCCATTGGAGCAGGCATTGGCGCGGGCGTTTATAGTAACAGCCGCGAGGCGTTTGCCAGTCTGAAACCCATCAAAGAATTTACGCCCGAATCTAATCTTGATGCTTACGAAGATTTATTCCTGGAATGGAAGCAAAAATTGTCTGAAAGTATTTCAGAATAAAAAAAAGTTTTTTGCAAGGGCCACTTGCATTTGCCAGTTAAGTGTTTTACCTTTTATTTCCCAAACGGGTTATATTCAAAAGATTCTTGCAAGGTTGTTTTTCTGCTTTTGAAATTAATGTCCGTTTATTCCACCTATAAGACGGATAATTTTCATTAATCAAAAATCAAAATGCATGAAAAAGATTTTATTGCTGCCAGTTTTGGCAGTCGCCTGTATCCTTTTTTCCTGTAACCAGTCTGCAAAAACTCCAACTGATGCAGCTCCTCCGGACAGTAGTTCCAAAAAAGAAGAACCAAAGGCAGCTGCCAATGTAGTGTTTCCATACACGCCTTCTTATTCTTCGAATTTTGAAATTGGTGATCCCGAAAACTCAAAGAAAATATTGCAGCTTTGGAGATATTATGAAGAAAACAAGCTCTCTGAAGGCAGAAGTTTGTTTGCAGATACCGTTACATTCCGATTGGGTAATGGCGGAATGATAACAGGGCCGGCAGACAGCCTTTTAGCCGGCGCAACGAAAGACAGGAGCATGTATACTTCTGTAATTGATTCTGTTCATGCATTCACTTGCATTAAAGAACCAAGTAAAAATGAAAATTGGGTAATAATTTGGGCAGAGGAATTTCGAACTGACAAGAAAGGAAAGAAGACCTCTAATGATATGCAGGAAAGCTGGCTATTGAAAGATGGGAAAGTGGTTTATGTTGAACAGTTCACTAAGCCATCAAAACATTAATCATAATAAAAATTAAAGGCTCTCAAAACTGAGAGCCTTTTTATTTTAGATGAAAGTTATCGAACTGAATATTTCAAATACTTGCTTGCAATGTCGTAGTCGTTCAATCTAAATCCTAAATCAGAAATATTTTTAGCCACTTCATTGCGATACGGATCCATATCGAAAGCCACCATGAGAATTTTAAGAGCTACCCAATATTGCTCATTTCCTTTATCTACATCCTTTTTTGCTGTTTCATATGCCTTCCCCTGGATTTTTTCTGAAAGTCTTACAATTTCTGACGAAAGGCTTTTCTGGAATTTCTCGTCATTTTCATGTCTTGCTGCGCTTCTTAAAAAATAAACCGCAGAATCAGCATTTCCGAGATTAGCGAAGCTTAATCCAAGTTCGGCAAGAGATGGTGAGATTGTAGAATCTTCTGATAGAGATTTTACGTACCAGGTTACAGATTGATTGTACTGTTGCATTTCATAATAACAATGGGCCAGCGCAGCAGAAGCACCTGGAAATCTTGAATTGTTTTCGAGAACAGGTATAAGGGAATTGATTGCCTTCGCATAAAATTCTTTGGCTTTGGCGGGACTTCCCTTAACTGACCAGTCGCCCGCATCATTCATTAAGTTTAAGGCACCTGAATAAAGGCTGTCGGAATTTTGTTGAGCCTCTTGAGCTTGTGAGTTATAAATTATGGAGAAAAATACTATACAGGTAAGACTGATGTGCCATTTGCTTTTCATGGGAAATGGATTTGAATAATAACGAAAATTTCAAATGGAAATTATTTGAAATGCAAGGAATGAAATGTCGTGTTTACCTATTTGGTTGCGGGGTACAAAGTCTTCCGGGGGCCCAACAATTACTTGTTAAAATGGAACCTGGATTTGGTATAAAATGAAGTACAGGAACTAACTTACGAACGCTTTCATGCGGTTATCTTTTTTCAATCATATCATCCTTGTGCTGCTGGCATTGATGGGCTTTCAAACTTCCCTCAAATCTCAAATTGTGCAGGGGACTGTTTATGATATTTCTCAAAGAATTCCCATACAGGGGGTTAGTGTACTCACTGCTTCCGGATATGGAACGCAAACTGATTCCAACGGGTTTTACGCCGTGAAAGTAGTTCCCAACGACTCGATTTGGTTTTCATACCTCGGAAAGCCAACACCGAAATATCCGGTGAAATCAATTCTTAATCCCGCAGCTTTTGATATTTCAGTTCAAATTCCAGCAATCGAATTGCCGGGAGTAACCATTAAGAAGCCGAGTTACCGGGCTGACTCAATTCAAAACAGGCAGGAATACGCGAAGTATTTTAATTATCGAAAACCCGGGCTTCGCATAAGTACCGACCCTTCTATTGGAGCGGGCGTAGGCGTAGATTTAGATGAGATCATTAATGTTTTCAGGTTTCGAAGAAACAGAAATCTTGCTTTCATTCAAAGATGGCTCATATATCAGGAACAGGATAAATATGTGGATCACAGATTCAGTAAATTGTTCGTTCACAAACTAACAGGTTTGGAATCGCCCCAGCTTGATACGTTCATGTATCACTACCGGCCCAGCTTTGAAGTTGTAAGTATTATGAGTGATGCCGATCTCGGAATCTATATTTTGAATTGTTATAAAGATTATAGCGATCGTATGAATCCTTATTTCCGGAAGCCCTCAATACCTGTCGCTCCAAAACCTTAAATTCTTTTAGGGGATATTTTAATAATTGACTCCTGTGTAGTAGATGCCGTCCTGCGCCGAACAATCCAAACATTGATTTTGCGAAGTTTTATCACGGGCAAGCTTAATCGTATATAAAATCAATTCTTTCCAGTCGGGCGAACCATAATTCAAATAGCTGATTTGCTCTTTCATAGCCTGGAGAAAACTTACAGTGAAAAATCCTCCATAATCATTTGCCCAGGAAACTTCTCCAGGGCTAGCTGCCGTAGAGAGTATATTGCCCTTTGCAGAAATGAAAAGTCTTTTCAATTTGGAGACATCCGGTTTGTTATCACTTTGTGGATTGAGAAAATTATTTGCTGCCATTTTGCTGATGCCAACATCCGAATTGCAACAATCTCCCAAAATAATATTAAGCCTTGCGCCTTTTGCAACAAGACTTGTATAAACGGATCCAAGATTTATAGAACTGTTGTCGTTAATTGGAGTATAAAATGAAGTACGCAGGTCCAGCATGGGCCAGCTATCTTTTTGATCGGACCACCTGAATCCATGTCCCCGGTAAATAAAAATCACGATATCATTAGGGTTAACCGTAACTGAGTTAAGGAGGGTATTTACATTATTCTTGTTGAAGTTTGTACCATAGATCTCATACTTTTTGAACCCAATCTGGAGGGCGTCCGCTATACTTGAGAATTCAAATTCAAGACGATCCTTATCAGTGGAACAGCTTTTGCCAATATCTCCAATTGAAGTATTGGCAACAATAATAAAATGAAGTGTAATGCCATTATTAGCAACCACCGGATCTTTTACTTCTGTAAGTCCACACATTTTTTTCAATGAGAAATATTGGTCTTCATTTGAGCCAAAATAATATCTCAAATAAGTATCGCTGATCTCGTTTGTTTTGAGTTGCCTCCAGGAGTCAACCTGTATCATGTTTGCCGCCTGAAATGTGGAATCATCTGTGGTGTAGGGTAATTTATTATTTGACTCATTTTTTCCCCATGTCCATATTAAAAAATCAGGATTGTATTTCGCATCGGGTTTGTGATCGGTGATGAACACGGGATTTCTTCCCTTCATAAAAAAATAATTGAGTGTATCCCCAAGTTTACCTGCAACAGAAGAATATTCCACATTTACAACGTTGTAAACATTGTTAATGGAATATGAAACCCGCATGTATGCTTTGCTTTCATTAAAATATACCATGAGTCCCGTGTACTGCACTTTGTTCTTGTCGGTAAACTTCAATTCATATAAGGATTGGGAATAGCAATAATTGACAGATGCGAGGATCCAGCACCCGATGAAAAGGTTCCTGAACATGACGGTAGGTTTTGCTTATGATTTAGGGAGACTCTATACAAATTAGAAAAAAATCGATTTCTTCTAATCAAAATCGCATTGTTCTTAAAAATCATATTTGGTTTAAACCAGAAATTGGATACAGAAATACCCCAAGTCGGCCACAAATGTTAATTTCACGTTGCTTATGCCCTTTATATTTGCCGGCGATTACTTGCCAAAACCAATTTGAGTTGCTTTACAGCAACCGGGTCCTTTCCGACCTGTATTGAAAATCCAAATCATGACAGCTGAACATCAACGCCTGGCGGTTAATGCGACAAAGAAAATTCCACTTGAACAATGGGGACCTTACCTGAGTGAAAGACAGTGGGGAACAGTTAGGGAAGATTATAGTAACAATAGTGATGCCTGGGGTTACTTTCCTTTCAATCACGCACATTGCAGGGCCTATCGATGGGGTGAAGACGGACTCGCAGGGATTTCTGATTTCTTCCAAAATCTTTGTTTCGCCATTGCACTCTGGAATGGTAAGGACCATATTCTAAAAGAGCGATTATACGGATTGGGTAACTATGAAGGTAACCATGGAGAGGATGTGAAGGAACTTTATTACTACCTGGATAATGTTCCCACGCATTATTACATGGAGTATTTGTACAAGTACCCGCAAAAAGAATTTCCTTATCAAAAATTGCTGGATGAAAATAGAAAAAGGTCGAGACAGGAGCCCGAATATGAAATTTTAGATACAGGTATTTTTGATAATGATGAATATTTTGATGTGCATGTTACTTATGCGAAAGAAAATGCGCAGGAAATTTTTATCAAAATTGATATTACCAACAGGGGCCCAAAATCTGCCGACATAACGGTATTGCCTACCCTATGGTTTTATAACAGGTGGAATTATGAGCCAACGACCAAAAAGGCACAGATTGTACCTTTAAAAAATCAGAATGCTGTAAAAGCAACCCATAGCAGGTTGGGATCTTATTTTTTTTATTTTCAGCAGGCCGATGATCAGCTTTATACCGAAAATGCTACTAATACTGAAATCGTAACAGGTGAACCCAACGAAAGCATATTTACAAAAGATGCTTTTCATAAAGCCATAATTAATGGAGAAAACCTTGATGCTTTAAGAAAAAGAAAAGTGGGGACTAAATTTTCGCCTGTTTATAAATATCATATCAAGCCAGGAAAAACTCAAACTATTTATTGTTGTTTGAGTAACAAGTATACCGACTCACCGTTCACCACAGGGTTTCAAAAATTATTTACCAATAGAAAACTACAGGCTGATGCTTTTTACGAAGCCATTTTACCCGATGGCAACACGGCTGAAATGAATAGAATCCAAAGGCAGGCACTCGCCGGATTGCTCTGGAACAAACAATATTACCATTTTGATGTGGAGCGGTGGCTCACTACAAGTGATGGAATTACTCCGGTAAATTCTCATAAGCTGCATGGAAGAAACCATGACTGGAAGCATTTAAAGAACCAGGATATTATTTCCATGCCCGACAAATGGGAATATCCATGGTATGCGGCATGGGATCTTGCTTTTCACAGTATTGCAATGGCATTGGTAGATCCAACATTTGCAAAACATCAGCTGCTATTGATCATGCGAGAGTGGTACATGAAGCCTGATGGACAATTGCCGGCATACGAGTGGAACTTTAGCGATGTGAACCCACCGGTTCAGGCCTGGGCGGCGCTCAAGGTTTATTATTTGGAAAAAAATGATAAGGGCAAGGGAGATATTCAATTCTTAAAAAGAGTTTTTCAAAAACTCCTCATCAATTTTACCTGGTGGATCAACAGAAAAGATGCGAATGGCAACAATATGTTTGAAGGAGGATTTCTGGGATTGGATAATATTGGAGTGTTTAACCGTAGTCACCAATTATCGGGTGAAATACAATTAGAGCAGGCCGATGGTACGAGCTGGATGGGAATGTACGCACTCAATATGCTGGATATGGCTTTGGAAATTGCGGTTGAAGACATTTCATTTGAGGATACGGCTACCAAATTTTTCGAACAATTCGTTTTTATCGCAGAAGCATTGAATGAGCACGGCATGTGGAACGATGAAGACAAATTCTTTTATGACACATTGACTATTGCCGGTTCTTCACCACTGCAATTGAGAATACATTCAATTGTGGGACTAACTTCCTTGTTTGCAGTTTCAATTATTGACAAGAAGAAAATTCACAAACTGGAAGATTTCAAAAAAAGAATTGCCTGGTTTGAAAACTACAGGTTAAAGAATAGCCGATTTTGGCCGAATGAAGAAAAGGCTGACTCAGACAAAATATTACTCTCCATAGTTCCTCAAAAAAAGCTGGTAGATCTTCTTCAAAGGGTTCTAAATGAAAATGAATTTCTTTCTGATGGCGGGATTCGCGCTTTGAGCAAATACCACAAAACAAATCCTTACACCGTTTCAATTGACGGCAAGTCTTACTCGATCCAATACGATCCAGGTGATTCTACTTCCGATTTGTTTGGAGGCAATTCAAACTGGAGAGGACCGGTTTGGGTTCCGATTAATTATCTCATCATTCAGTCCATTAGAAAATTCGGCGAATTTTATGGAGATGCATTGCAGGTAGAATGTCCGGTTGGTTCTGGAATTAAAATGAATCTTCAGCAGGTAGCCGACGAGCTGACAAACAGGGTAATCAGTTTATTTAAACAGGATCCAAAAGGTAAGAGAAGGTTATACGGGGACTACAATTGGTTTTACCAGCGCCCTGGAAACGGACATCTCCTTTCCTTTTACGAATATTTTCACGGGGACACAGGCCATGGACTTGGAGCAAGTCATCAAACAGGTTGGACAGCACTTGTTGCCGAACTGGTAAGGGAAATAAGTAATGTGTCAAACACATCAACTAAAAACTCAAAGTTGAAGGTTGAAGGTTGAAAGTTGAAAGTTGAAAGTTGAAAGTTGAAGGTTGAAAGTTTGTTTGTCGTTGAAGGTTGCCTGCCTGCTCGCCTTCGCGAAGTTTGCGCCACCGCTATAGCTTGTACCTTCGCAATCGCTTCGGCACACAGGTTAGCGCACGCGGTCAGCGAAGCAAAGCCGGCAGGCAGGAAAGTTTGTTGATTGTTGAAAGTTGAAGGTTTCCTGCCCGCTGCCAGCAAGGAAAAATACTTGAGGCAACCGGCAGAGATTATGTTTTTGTCTAAGTACTAGGTACTAAGTACTCTGTACTTCTCTTTCTTTTTACCATTCCTTTAGCAAATAGAATGAGACCATACAGTTAAATTCAGGTAACTAAAACCAAACTGTATGAAATATAACCGGGTGAACAATATCACAGGCTGGACACTATGCCTGATCGCGACCACTGTTTACCTCATTACCATGGAGCCCACAGGTAGCTTCTGGGATTGCGGAGAATTTATTTCAAGCTGTTTCAAATTACAAATACCACATCCTCCCGGAGCGCCGCTCTTCGTGCTTTTGGGAAGAATTTTCATAATACTTTCAGGTGATAATCCCATGTTCGCTGCAAAAGCAGTGAATGGTTTGAGTGCATTTGCAAGCGGCTTCACGATATTATTTTTATTCTGGTCCATTACTCATTTTGCGAAAAAAATTGTTCTGCAAAAAAATAAGGAATTAACCCGCATGCAGGTTTTCACTATTATGAGTGCCGGCGCAGTGGGAGCTTTGGCATACACATTTTCAGATTCGTTTTGGTTTAGTGCTGTAGAAGGTGAAGTGTATGGACTTTCTTCTTTTTTTACAGCTATTGTTTTTTGGTGTGCATTAAAATGGGAGGATCAGGCAAAGAAGCCTGGTGCAGATAGATGGTTAGTGCTTGTATTTTTTCTGATGGGCTTATCAATAGGAGTTCACCTTCTAAATCTTTTGACGATACCCGCAATTGTAATGTTATACTATTTCAAAAGATACAAACCAACTAAATGGGGAGCCTTAATTGCATTCGCAGTTGGCTGTATGATTACAGGTTTCGTAATGAAATTTGTAATACAATATACGATTAAAGGTGCGGGTTGGTTTGACATTTACGGAGTGAACGAACTAGGGTTGCCATTCTTCGCGGGATTTGCCATTTTCTTTTTGTTACTGGCATTTGGCATTGGATGGATGATCAGGTATGCGTCCAGAAAAAAATATTATCACCTTAAGTTAGGAATATGGTGTGCTGTTTTTATGCTGATAGGATATTCAACTTATCTCACTACCATGATTCGTTCGAATGCGGATCCTGCAGTTGACATGTACAATGTTGATAATCCTGTAAACCTTTCGAGTTATTTGGGGAGAGAATATTATAACGACTGGCCCATATTATTCGGACCGGATTTCACTGATCGTGCTCCTTACAAAGAAGCAGGCGACAGGTATGTAAGAACCAGGGACAGATATGAAGCAGCAGGTAAAGTGATTAAAACAGATTGGACCGCAACCCCATCTTCGCATTTTTTCCCTCGTATCTGGGACAACGATAATGACCGGCAACAGGCAGATTGTTATAGAAGATTTACCGGACTGGAAGAAGGAGAAACGCCAACAATGGCCGATAACCTGAAATATTTCGCAAAATACCAGGCCGGCTGGATGTATATGCGATACTTCATGTGGAATTTTGCAGGGAAGCAAAATGATTTGCAGGGATTCGGAAATGCGAGAGACAGTAACTGGATCAGCGGCATTCCTGCAGTAGATAATAATTTGTACGGAGATCAAAGTAAACTTCCCGATTCGATTCACAAAGAAAATAAATCTTACAACAGACTCTTCATGCTCCCATTGATATTGGGACTTGGTGGTCTCTTCTTCCAGTATAAAAGAAAAAAATCTGATTTTCTGATTAATCTCCTGTTGTTTTTCTTTACCGGAATGGCGATAGTAGTGTATCTAAACCAATCAGGCTATCAACCAAGAGAACGTGATTATACTTTTGTAGGATCATTTTATGCATTTGCAATTTGGATTGGTTTGGGTGTGCTGTGGGTTACGGAAAGATTTTCAAAACTCACCAAATCTCCTCTGGCAAACTTCGCTGCAACAGGATTATGCTTGCTTGCAGTTCCCGTTCTAATGGCAAATCAGGAATGGGATGATCATGACAGAAGTCAGAAAACCCTCGCAAGAGATTTGGCAAAAGATTACCTGGAGAGTTGTCCGAAGAATGCTATACTATTTTCGTTTGAAGATAATGATACCTATCCCTTGTGGTATGCGCAGGAAGTTGAAGGTATTCGTCCGGATGTGAGAGTTGTGGTAAATACACTTTCAGGAACTGATTGGTACATGCACCAGTTAAAATATAAAGTGAATGACAGTGATCCATTTGATACAGTATTTACTGATGAACAGGTTTTAGGCGACAGACTTGATGCAATTTATTATACCGAATTGCCGGGTTTTAGTAAAGATCAATACTACGACCTGTATGATGTTATGAAAAATGTTGTTGCAAGTTATGATCCGAAAAATATGCGCGAATCAGAAGACGGACAACAATTTCATTTATATCCTACCAAAAAATTAAAAGTTCCCGTTGATGAAAATATAGTCAGAGCGAATGGGACTGCTGATGCTACTGACAAAGTGGTAAGCGAATTGCACCTTGATTTAGGCGAGAAAAATTATATGCTGAAAAATGAATTATCTATTCTGTCAGTGATCGCAGCCAATAATTGGAAAAGACCTGTGTGCTTTACCTCTACCCAGTCACTTAAAAATCTTGGATTGGATAAATACACCAGGTTGGATGGAATGAGTTATCGTCTCGTACCCGTTGAAAATGGCAATGTGAATAATGATCTGGCTTATAAAAACATCATGCAAAAATTTGCCTATGGAAGCGCGGATAAGAAAAACGTTTATTTTGATGAGGAGAACCGTCGCAGAATGAATATTATCAAATTGGCACATGCCCAGGTGGCATTGAGTTTGGCTCAGGCTGGAAAAAAGGAACAGGCAAGGGAAATTTTGGAAAGATTTGACAAATATGTTGCTCAGGCGAATTGTCCGTATGGACTTGCATCCAATCTGGGTAATCAGCATAATTCATTTTCACTTCAGTTTTTGCAAGCATGTTATGCTGCCGATGATATTACACTTGCCAAAAAAGTTGCTACCTCCATAAGGAAAGACGTGAAGCAGCAGTTAATTTATTACCAATCGCTGGGTAATGAAATGGGAGGAGACGATCAACTTGTTAATAACGCTTACCAGTACCTGCAGGCTAAGGGAGGGAATCTAGGTGAGGCACAAACTATGTTCGCGTTTGATATTCTTTCTTCTTACCAGATATTGAGACAAATTGACGATTGGGAAAAACAATTCCAGGCGTCAGGAATTAAATCTTAATATTTTTTTAATACAATTTCAATAATGGAAATTTTTTCCCGTAAGTGGAAATAGATTTAAAATAACAATTTAATAAGTTTTATTTCTCAGTGTATTATTGTTTTGGCACTGACATTGCATCTAACCATTCAGGTTTTTCATAGGATATTGGATTTTATAACGGGGTGTGATTTCTATCACGCCCTTTTTTATTCCTTCTTCTAAAAAATAGTTTGGGATTTGAATAGATATCTATTTTACTTCCAACCACCATTTCGTTACAGGATAATTTCCACCAAGAATTACTAATTCACCGATTCGCGGGGTAGTTATTTCCATTGATAACCTTTTTGCTTCGTCAGAAACGCGTTTTATCGGTTCATCCCAGGGGTGAAGCGCCAATGAAAATTTTGCCCAGTGCACGGGAAGCAGCCATTTTGCTTTCAGCTCAATAGCGGCCTTCGCAGTTTCTTCAGGCATCATATGAATATGCGGCCAGGATTGATTGTATTGTCCGCACTCCAGCATTGCAATATCAAAAGGCCCAAATTTTTCACCAATTAATTGGAAGTGCGAATCATAGCCACTGTCTCCTCCAAGGAATAAATTGTAATCGCCGGAGTTCAGCACGAAAGCAGACCATAAGGTTTTGCCTCTAGCTAAACTTCTTCCTGAAAAATGTCGTCCCGGCACTG
>PSRI01000139.1 GCA_003175935.1 Bacteroidota bacterium | reverse complement strand
ACAGGAGCTGGATGGAACGTGAATGAAATCTGAATGCAAAATAATATGCGGTCAGGGTCCTCACAAGCGGATATCGATGACGGTTTCTTTTTCTTCGGTGAATAGAAAATGCGATTTGACCTTTAATAATTACTGGGCTTTGAATTAGCTTTTGCTAACGATTTCTCGCGAAGACGCCCGCCATCGTCACGCTGTCCGTGACTTCTTCGGGCCTTGCGTCGCCATAGCTTCGCGAAGGCGTAGCAGGCAAAGGTTCGCTATGGCGCAATTAGTTTCCATGTTTTCGCTACCCAGGCCTGGAGATTTGATTTCATTGGATGATTACCCAGAGTGAGTTCAAATTCTTCAGTGAGACGGGAAATAATTGCAGGTGCAAGTTTTGGGTTTTTTTCGTTGAAGCTGATTATGATTGGATTTCCTTCGATATATCCTTTTGCCACATTGTTTGCAGACTCAGATATGCCTTCTTTTGCTACCATGATAATTTCTGAGTTTTTGAATTTTGATTTTTCTAGCATTAATCCCAGTTCCTGCATGTCATGCATTGAAAATGGAACGGAATAAAATGTTGGAGCATCATTGTCAAAAAAGGAATTGATAATCTTTTGTGCTAAATATGGAGCCATATTATTTTCAATCTTATCCCATGTGTTTAACAAAAAACATCCGCCTGGTTTTAAAACCCTGTATGCTTCCTGCAATGCCTTTATTTTATCGGGCATAAACATCAGACCAAACTGGCAAACAACCAGTTCAAATTCTTCACTTTCAAAAGGAAGGGATTGTGCGTCTGCAACTTTCCATTCTACTTTGCCTGCCACGCGTCGTTGAGCAATAGCAATCATATCGGCATTGAGATCCAACGCTGTGATTTTTACTTTTGAAGGAAAATAATTCCGTAAATGTTTGGTGACTCTACCGGTACCGCAGGCAATTTCTAAAACAGAATCTATTTTTTTTGAAGGGATTCTGCCAATTAGATCTAATGCATAAGGTTCAAATAAAAAAGGACCCAAACACTCATCATAAATTTGTGGAACCGATCCACCAAATGCTACATCATTTTTGCCCATAAAAAAGTTTGACGATAATATTTTCAGTCTCCTTCACCTACGAGTAAACCAATTTTTTATGGGAGTGCAAAAGCAACATAAGAATCTCCGGAACCCGTACCTAATTTCCCTCCTCCACAAGCCACAACAATATATTGTTTGCCATTTACTTTATAGGTTGCTGGTGTGGCGAATCCCGGATGAGGTAAATTAGTTTCCCATAATAATTTTCCATTCCTTTTATTGAATGCCCTGAACTTTCCGTCACGGGTAGCCGCAATAAACAGAATTCCTCCTTTGGTAACCACAGAACCTCCGTAATTCTCTGTTCCGGTTTGAATTCCTTTCGCTAAAAATTCAGGATATTCTCCAAGTGTTATTTTCCATGCATAGGCTCCGGTATTCAGGTTAATTGCATTTAGTGTTCCCCATGGCGGCTTTACTGCAGGATAACCTTCTTTGGTAAGAAATTTATTATAGCCGGTAGTTGTGTATGGCAGCGTTCTGAAACTGTCAATAGCCTTGACAGGAGGTTCAAATTTCTGTGACACAATTTTTTTGTCGTTCAATACAAATGACGCGACTGCTTTTTTCTCATCATCTGATAATTGCTGAAAAGAGGGCATCATTCTTCTTCCTGATTTTAAGAGGTCGATTACCTGTAATAAGGTATATTTTTTATCAACCCCAATCAGAGAAGGATAATTCCCTGAGCCTTTACGTTCGGGCCCATGACAGGCAACGCAATTTTGTAAATAAATGCGCCTTCCTGCAGTTCCAAAATTTTCTTTTTTTGATTCTGATTTTGGTGCGTCTATTATTGTGAGCACCCAGGCCATTTCATTCGCATTTACATACAATATCCCGGTGCTGGGATCATAAGATGGACCTCCCCATTCAGCCCCGCCATCAAAACCTGGAAAAATGATTGTTCCTTCCCTGGAAGGAGGATTAAACATCGTTGAAGATTTATATCCCTCAAATTTTTTCTTTATATCCCGGTAAGATGAATCCGGAACCAGGTTATTCAAATCATTTTCTGTGAGTAATTGTCTCGCAAATGGTTTTGGAAGCGTTGGAACAGGTTGTGTGGGCCATAATTTTTCTCCCGGAATTGTAGATTCTGATGGCACAGGAGTTTCATTAATCGGGAACAACGATTTTCCTGTTTCTCTGTCTAAAACAAAAACAAATCCTGATTTGGTTGGTTGAGCGACAGCATCAATTTTCTTCCCGTCTCTTTCAATTGTAACTAATGCCGGAGGAGTAGGTAGATCGCGATCCCAAACATCGTGATGCACCTCCTGAAAATGCCAGATTCTTTTTCCCGTTGCAGCATCTATGGCAAGCATGCAATCTGCAAATAGTCCTGCACCCTTTCTTTTTCCTCCATAGAAATCAAATGATGCAGAACCCGTGGAAGCAAATACAATTCCTCTTTTCTCATCCATACTAAAACCAGACCAGCAATTGGCACCTCCGATATTTTTGTATGCAATTGAATCTTCCCATGTATCATACCCAAATTCTCCCGGGTATGGTATCGTATGAAAAATCCATTTTTCTTTTCCGGTTCTAACATCATATGCACGAATATGTCCTGGCGCTGCATCACTTCCTTCGGAAACACGGGAACCAATGATGTATAAATCCTTATAAATAATTCCGGGTGATGTTGCCGTAACCATTAAATCTTTCACATCAAGTCCCAATCCTTCATGCAGGTCTATTTTACCATTGACGCCAAATGCAGATGCAGGCTTACCTGTATTTGCATCCACTGAAAAAAGATAAGAACCTGCCGTGTAAAAGATTCTTTTTTCGCTTCCGTCGGTCCAGTAAGTAACACCACGATTGTTATTGATGACAAAATTTATATGAGGTTTTCCATCAGAAGAATCAAAAGGATTGAAAACCCACTTCGCTGCTCCTGTTCCTGCGTCAAGCGCTACAAGTTTAAGTTGAGGTGAGGTTACATACATGATTCCATCGACAATGATGGGATTACATTGCATTTGCGAATGGTTCGCTGTATCAGCATCTCCTGTATGGTATTCCCAGGCGACCTTTAAATTTTGGATATTGGAAGTATCAATTTCTGTGAGCGCTGAATAATGCGTATTTTCTTTAGAGCCGCCGAAAACCTGCCATTCGGCAGCTGATTTTTTTTCATTCAGTTTACACGCTGTAAATATGAAAAGCCCGATCGTAAGAGCGGGCCCATTCATTTTGTTGAATAAATTCATAAGGGAAATCAGTTGATTTTATTCGAGGATTCTTTCTACTACTTTTCCCGACTTTTTCTCTTTAAGAATTAATTTCTTCGCACCATAGTGAGTCATTTCTTCCTTCACCAGGTAATGATCATTGTCGTATGAAACAAGATTACTGTCTTTAGTAACTCCTGTCCGTCCTCTCCAGATATCTAATTTCACAGGTTCCCAAAGTTTAGATTTAGCTGAGCGATACGCCGCATCTAAAACTGCATTCACCACATAGCCATCGTAAAATGTTTCTTTAGGTGATTGTCCGTTTTCGAGAGAATTGAACATGTCCATGAACATGTGGTTATAACCAAGTTCATTCAATTCATCTCCTACGGGAAATAACCATCCGCTGTTACTTTCTGCTTTTTCCGCAACATAGTCCGCGCCTTTTCCTGTAGTGAACATTTCAAACCCTGTACGCAAAAAACTATTTACCCAAATGGTGCCTTCAGTTCCCATTACTTCGTCCCTTAAATCGAGTCCGCCACGGAAAGTCCAGCTTACTTCAAATTGACCAATGGCACCATTTTCATATTTCACCAGTGCGATGGCATGATCTTCTGCTTCGATGGGTTTTACCTGAGTATCTGCCCAACACATTACTTCTACCGGTTTAATATCTTTTCCGATATATGACCTTGTAATTTCAACACAATGGCAACCCAGATCAAGAATACAACCACCGCCCGCTTGTTCTTTATCCCAGAACCAATCGCTGTGAGGGCCAGGATGTGTTTCTCTTGATTTTGCCCAGAGAATTCTGCCGAGTGCACCATTCTTTACGCTTGCATGAGCTTTAAGGAATTTGGGAGTATAAACGAGATCTTCCAGGTAACCATTAAAAATTCCGGCTGCTTCAACTGCTTGCAGCATTCTCTTAGCTTCGTCAGCGTTTCTTCCGAGGGGTTTGGTTGTCATTACGGCTTTCTTGTGCTTACAGCAAAGCATAACCGCCTGTTCATGCAGATTATTGGGTAATGAGATGCAAACTATATCAACATCTGGTCTTGAAATGGATTCTTCCATATTTGTTGTCCAGTGATCCACTTTATAATCCTTTGCAAATTTCTTTGCGCTTTCCTCTCTTCTTGAATAAATGCTTACCACTTTGTCTTTGCTTCGGTATCCCTGGAGTGAATCGGCGTAAAAGCGGCCAATGAATCCGGATCCCAACATCGCAATTCGTTTCATAAAAATGTATTTAGAAATTGTTTAGAAAAATAAATTAAACTCTTTACGAAGCCTGCTCTATCTGTTTTTTCTCTTTAAAGAACAGGATAAAATAAATTAATACTGCTACTGCAATGTATGCGGGTACAAACCAAATTTTCATCCAGTCATGTCCGCTTTCAGACTTGTAATGATTTACTACCTGTCCGGAAACCCAGGTTCCAATAAACATTCCAACCCCGTAAGTAGCAAAGGTAAACAGACCTTGCGCTGAAGCCTTGATTTTTGGTCCTGCTTTTTTCTCGGTGTACATATATCCGGTTACAAAAAAGAAATCGTAACAAATTCCATGAAGAATAATACCTGCATATAACATCCAAAGGTTTGTATCTACGTTTCCAAATGCAAAGCAGGCGTATCTGAGGATCCATGCTGTCATTCCCAATAACACCATTTTCTTTACACCAATGGAATTGAACAAAAAAGGAATGGATATGATGAAAGCTGCTTCCGAATATTGGCCTAATGTCATTTTAAATGCTGCTGCATCTACTCCTAACTCATTTAAAAATGGATTGGCAAATCCAAAATAAAAGGAGAGGGGGATGCACACAAGTATGGCAGCTATAAAAAATATTAAGTATGGACCATTTTTGAAAAGAACAAATGCTTCAACACCCAGGGCTTTTGACGCAGCGTCTGCTTCTTTTCCTTTGGGTGGAGTGTTTGGAAGTAAAAATGAAAATAATCCGAGGAGCAAAGAAACGCCCGAAGCAATAAGAAATGGTGTGCTTTCTTTTTCAATGTGAGTCAATCCCAGAATTGTCCCGGCAGCAATCCATCCCAGTGTTCCGAATACCCGTATCCAGGGAAATTGTTTGCCAGGGTCGCTCATTTGACCGAACGCAACACTATTAGACAATGCAATAGTGGGCATATATAAAAGAGAATACAGCAAAACGATCCAGGGGAGAACACTGCTATCATTTATAGTTGTAGTAAAATATAAAATGACCGCACCTATAATGTGCAATACACCCATTATTTTTTGGGCTGAAAAAAATCGATCGGCAACCATTCCCACGAAAAAAGGTGATATCATTGTTGCAACTGCAAGTGCGGAATAGGCATATCCAATGGTTTTGTCAATTCCAGGGTCGTGGAAATGCTCACCCATATAAGTTCCCAACGTCACATACCAGGATCCCCAGATAAAATATTCAAGGAACATCATTATAGAAAGCTTAAAACCAATTGCAAACTTCATAAAGCAAATAAGTTTTGTCGTTGAGGATTAGAGCGCTGATTCCAATAAAGGATTCGGAAATTACAAAAGAATGATTGCACGTCCGGCAATTGCATAAATTTTTTTTTATGAACGGTCATATTAATGCCATTGAAATATGAAATGTTTGATTACTTTTGTGCCTCTTCAATTATTGAATATGAAATCCTAATTTCTGACTCAGGCATTCCGGATTGTCCGGATGATTATCAGCGGTAAATTTTACATCCCTGAGTCAATCTGTATTCGCTTCGTTTCCCAATTTCAATTTTACACGTTTAATATCACGACAATTTTTTTATATGGCTGAAAATTTGAGCGGGCAATTTCGTGCCGCATGGCAATTGATCCTTCATTCTTTAAAAGGAGAACAACAGGACTACACTTCGGGTAGCATTCGGAGAGCGGTAATTTTATTGGCGATACCAATGGTTTTGGAAATGAGCATGGAAAGTGTGTTTGCAGTGGTAGACATATTTTTTGTCAGTCATCTTGGCCGTCACGCAACATCTACAGTTGGTCTTACTGAATCTGTAATTACAATCGTTTATGCTATCGCGATTGGAATTAGTATGGCAGCAACTGCTGTAGTAGCAAGAAGAGTGGGTGAGAAAAATTATGATGCTGCTGCTAAATCTGGTGTTCAGGCAATCATTCTGGCAATTGGAATCAACCTGGGTATCAGCATTGCAGGATTCATTTTTGCTCCCAATATATTAAGACTAATGGGTGCCGAAGCTGAGACTATCGCGAGAGGTACGAATTACACACGCACCATTATGGGTGGTAGTATTGTGATTATGTTGCTATTCCTGATAAACGGAATATTTCGTGGTGCTGGTGATGCAATGATGGCATTAAAAAGTTTATGGCTTGGAAATCTTTGCAATATTATCTTATGTCCGCTTTTGATTCGGGGACTAGGTCCAATCCCTGCATTTGGTTTAGAAGGCGCCGCGATGGCAACCACTATAGGAAGAGGAATTGGTGTGATATACCAACTATACCATTTATTCAAAGGAAGAGGCATAATTAAAGTACACCTTGACTATTGGAAGCCCGACTGGCAGATTTTAAAATCAATGGTAAATATCGCATGGCCGGCTACATTTCAATTTCTGATAGGATCCGGAAGCTGGATCGTATTGGCTAGTCTGGTTGTACAAACAGGTCACAGTGCAGCATCTGCAGGTTACCAGATCGCGATAAGGATTGTCATGTTTTTCTTATTGCCAGCCTGGGGCATGAGTAATGCCGCGTCTACATTGGTAGGACAAAACCTTGGAGCTAAACACCCGGAGAGAGCCCAGGAATCTGTAATGAAAACGGCCAAATACAATGCAATTTTTATGGGCACAGTTTCCATAATCTTCATGTTGTTTGCCGAATTTATCGTGTCATTTTTCAGCAGGGAGGAACAAGTGCAGTATTACGCTGTGTTGGCTATACGAGTAATTAGTGCAGGCTATATTTTTTATGGGATTGGTATGGTAATGACTAACGCTTTGAATGGGGCAGGAGATACTAAAACACCGACATGGATTAATTTTTTCTGCTTTTGGTTTTTGCAGATTCCTCTTGCATTTATACTGGCGAAATTTTTAGGGATTGGTCCGCTTGGAGTATTTATCGCGATACCAGTTGCTGAAACAGCAATAACCGTTACCTCCTACATTTATTTCCGAAGGGGGAAATGGAAATTGGTGAAAGTATAATAACAATTATAAAGGCTGTCTAGGTTAGGACAGCCTTTAATTCATCCATCATTTGTCACCTGCACATTTTAGACATATAAATGTGCAAATACGGTCATGGCGCAGAAGTAAGCCAGGGCTACGAGGTATAATTTTACTTCTTGCCCAGCATGCATAGTAGCTAATTTTTTCATAGATACTGTTTTAAGGTTAAACCATGCAGGGACACGGATCAAAAGCTGATAAAATCAGTGAAGTTTTCAGAGGGAGTGCGGACGGGTCTTTCACGGATATTCCATTTAAAAACGGAGCTTCCAGCAAAAAAACTGCAGCGGTTAAGCTGAATGAGATTATAACGATCCAGGGGCCTAACTATTGTGTAATTGAGTCTTGGCAAGCACTTCGGCCCGGCCTGAATTTGTTAACGAAGGACTGTAATAAAATCACCCGCCAAACCTGGAGCGATTTAACGGGTGACTGCACTTAAATTTCGTCAATAATTACTTTATATACTGGAACTTAGCCTTCTTGTTTCCAATCATCACTTCAAAATCACCAGGTTCTGTTATTGTTTTAAGTTGAGCGTTTACAAACGCAAGATCATTTTTGTCAATTTCGAATGTTACTGTTTGAGTTTCGCCGGCATTCAGACTAATTTTCCTGAAGGCTCTCAGTCTTTGCATGCTGGGAGTTATGCTGGCAAAAAGGTCGTGGCTATAAAGCTCAATGGTATGCTTTCCCGCCCGACTTCCGGTATTCTTTACCGTTACGCTCACCTTAAGTTTGGCATCACCTTTAAGTTGATTCGAACTTAATTGGATATCTCCATATTCAAAAGTGGTATAACTCAGGCCCCAGCCAAATGGGAATAGTGGTTTATAACCGTCCATTGTCATGTTTTCATTAAAGATCTCTCTAACCTCTTCAGTCGGTTTGCGATCATACAAAACCATTTCACCCATACTCCTCGGATAACTGAATGCAAGTTTTCCATTTGGATTATAATCTCCAAATAGAACGTCAGCTATTGCCTCGCCCGTTTTTTTGCCCGACCAGTAAGCCATTAATATACCTTTTGCCAGTGGCTCGACTGAAGTTATTAATCTTGGTCTACCTTCAACTAAAACCAGGATTACAGGTTTGCCGGTTGATGCGGCTGCTTTTACCAGGTTAAGTTGATCATCAGGCAAAGCGAGTTCTGTAGTGTTGCCAGGGCTTTCGGCATATGCATTTTCGCCAATGCAAAGTACAATTGCATCTACATTTGCGGCAGCAGCTTTTAACTTTTCAGCATCAAAATTTGCAGGACTATCGTATCCTTTCTCTGTTGTTGTAATAACATTCCCTGCTCCTATTTTTTCTGAGATGGTTTGCAGAATTGTTTTACTATCAGAAGGATACCATCTTTCATCTTTCCCCTGCCAGGTGTAACTCCAGCAACCATTAAGCGCGCTGATGCTTTGTGCGGCGGGACCACCAACAAGAACTTTTGCAGATTTTGCAAGCGGAAGAACAGCATTATCATTTTTTAGAAGTGTCATTGCTTCATGAGCAGCATCCAGCGCAAGATTTTGATATTCGGGTTTGCCAAAATTTGCAATAGCTGCCTGTTCGGGATATGGATTATCGAATAGACCCAATTTCATTTTCAACGTAAGTATCCTCCTAACAGCATCATCAATCCTGGTCATTGGAACTTCACCTTTTTGTACAGCTTCTTTTAATAAATCTGCAAATGAAAAATTGTTAGGAACCATGCTCATGTCTATTCCCGCATTAATGGCCATCACTACTGCTTCACGAGGAGAGCTTGCAACAAAATGCCTGGTATAAAGACGCACAATATCTTCCCAGTCTGTTACAATCACCCCTTGAAATCCCATTTCTTTTCTCAGGACATCGGTTAGTAAATATTTATTAGCATGCACGGGAACACCATTTATTTCGCCGGAATTGATCATGATGCTGGATGATCCTGCTTTTATTGCAGCACGAAATTGGGGCAGGTAATATTCCCTAAGTTCTATTTCAGGAATATAAGCGGGAGTTCTGTCTTTTCCTGTTCTTGATGCGGAATAAGCCAGGTAATGTTTCATGCAACTGGCAACTGCAGTTGGTTTTTTCAGTCCATCTTCTTCATATGCTGTAACTGCTGCAACGCCCATGGTTTTACCAATGAATGGATCTTCTCCATATGTTTCCGGAAACCTTGACCAGAGTGGTTGCC
>PSRI01000134.1 GCA_003175935.1 Bacteroidota bacterium | reverse complement strand
TCTGACAGTTACCGATGCAACCATGCATACACTCGATGATCTAAAAAATCTGGTTGTGGGTAATGATGGTAAAAGAATACTGCTCTTAAAAGACATCGCAAACGTGCAGGTTGAAGAGGCTATTGAATTCACGAAAATAAATGCAAATGGCCGTGATGGCGTTTTGATTGCAGTAATGAAGCAACCAAATGCAAATCTGATTGACCTATCCGCAAGCGTTGAAGAAAAAATTCGAAATTTATCTTCTATTCTTCCAAAAGATGTAACAGTCCATCCTTATTATGTTCAGGCCGATTTTGTAAATGATACTATTAAGAGTGTAAATGATAGTTTGTGGTTGGGATTGGCACTGGCAATTATTGTAGCCATTTTATTTTTACGCTCTCTAAAAGCAAGCGCGACTATCCTCATAACAATTCCAGTAACCCTGTCGCTCACTTTGATTGTATTGTATGTGATTGGCTTCACATTAAATATCATGACACTTGGAGCAATAGCTGCAGCTATCGGACTTATTATTGATGATGCGATAGTCGTTGTAGAACAAATCCATAGAACTCATGAAGAATATCCCGAAGAACCTTCATCCAGTTTAGTTCAAAAAGCAATTAACTACCTGTTTCCTGCAATGGTCGGCTCCTCTTTAAGCACCATTGTAATTTTCTTTCCTTTTGTATTGATGAGTGGAGTTGCTGGTGCATATTTCAAGGTTCTTACCGACACAATGATCATTACGCTGGTTTGCTCATTTATTGTAACCTGGATTATGCTTCCGGTTGTTTACCTTTTATTGACCCGTAAGCCTACAGAGAATTTAAAAAAGAAAAAAATTCCTGCAGGTCATTCAGTGAAAACTCAAAAGTGGGTATCCTTTTTTATCCGTCGTCCATATATTAGTTTGATTATCGTTGCAGCCCTGGTATGGTCGATATATTATCTAGTACCCCGACTTGAAACAGGATTTTTACCAGAAATGGATGAAGGCAGTATTGTACTTGACTATGCATCACCACCAGGAACTTCTTTGGAGGAAACCGACAGGATATTAAAAGAAATAGAAAAGATTATTGTAAAAGTTCCTGAAGTCGCTGCCTATTCCAGAAGGACAGGGACACAAATGGGATTCTTCATTACTGAACCGAATACGGGAGACTATCTAATCCAACTTAAGAAACAACGGGATCGCTCAACCGAAGATGTAATTACTGATATTAGAAAGCAGGTTGAGAGTACTCAGCCTACATTGAGGATTGATTTTGGTCAGGTTATAGGAGATATGCTTGGTGACTTAATGACTTCGGTTCAGCCAATAGAAATTAAAGTATTTGGTGATAACCAGGGGAAACTTCACGAGTTGTCGGAACGCATAGCAGATGTTGTTTCAAAAACAGAAGGAACAGCTGATGTTTTTAATGGTATTGTTATTGCCGGTCCTTCCATTCGAATTGAACCCGTCTATGCAAGGCTTGCACAATTTGGAATTTCGCCTTCAAAGCTGCAATACCAACTGCAAACTGCACTCGAAGGAAATATTGTTGGGTCAGTACTTGAAAGAGAACAATTATCAAATGTAAGGATCGTATACCCTGGCAATCGATTCCTGAATGTAAGTAATATTGAAAATCTCCAGATATTTCTTCCTACAGGAAAATTAAAACCAATCAATGAATTAGCGAATGTTCAGGTTCGACCTGGTGATGCTGAAATACAGAGGGAGAATTTGCAGTCGATGGGAGTTATCACGGGCAGATTGGAAAATCGCGACCTTGGAAGTGTGATCAAAGACATTCAAAAAAATTTGAGTACTCAAATTGATCTACCGCAAGGTTACCATATAGAATTTGGAGGAGCTTTTGCTGAGCAGCAGCAATCATTCCGGGAGCTCCTTTTGATTTTGATCAGCTCGAGCCTGTTGGTCTTTGGAACTATATTATTTTTATTCAATCGATTTAAAGTAGCTGTACTGATAATATCCATTGCTGTTTTGGGCGTGTCGGGAAGTTACCTGGCCTTGTATGTCACGGGTACTGCTTTAAATGTTGGAAGCTACACTGGACTAATTATGATCGTTGGAATCATTGGAGAAAACGCCATTTTTACTTATCTGCAATTCAGGGATTCGCTCCAATCGAAAAATGTTGACGAATCCATTATATATGCAATTTCTACAAGGCTAAGGCCCAAATTAATGACTGCACTGGGCGCGATTATCGCATTGATGCCCCTGGCATTGGGTATTGGAACCGGTGCGCAACTTCATCAGCCTTTGGCAATTGCTGTGATTGGTGGTTTTATTATTGCCCTCCCGCTTCTTTTAATTGTTTTGCCTTCGATGCTCAGATTGTTATTTAAAAATGAGAAAACAGGTAATTCTGCTGCCAGCGTTTAAATCACATTTCAGGCTCAACCCACAAGCATATTTACTTATCTTTGCAGCATGGATGAGTTGATTCAACAAATAGAGAATTACAAAGGAGAAATTGGAGCGTTCCAGGCAGAAAATGCCGAGGCAGTGGAACAATTTCGAATCAAATACCTAGGAACAAAAGGCCTTGTAAAAATGCTCATGGGGGAAATGAAAAATGTTCCCGTGGAGCGAAAGAAAGAATTCGGACAGATTTTAAATGAATTCAAACAATTTACCGAAACCCGTTACGAAGAGCTTCGCCAGTCCAAATCAAATGGTAATGGAACTGCAACTTCGGAGAGCGGAACTTCAATTGATATTACCCTACCGGGTGATGAAATTCCTGTTGGTAGTCACCACCCAATAAGTTTGATGCGCGACAGAATGATTTCTATTTTTCAGCGCCTGGGCTTTGCCGTTGCAGAAGGCCCCGAAATTGAAGACGACTGGCACAATTTCACGGCACTAAATCTACCTGAACACCATCCTGCGCGCGACATGCAGGATACTTTTTACATATCAACGAATCCGGCATGGTTGCTCAGAACTCACACCAGCAATATTCAAATAAGGGAAATGCAAAAGGGCAAATTACCATTGAGAATTATTTGTCCGGGTCGTGTATACAGAAATGAAACTGTGAGTGCTCGAAGCCACTGTTTTTTCCACCAGATTGAAGGATTGTATGTTGACGAAAATGTTTCATTCGCCGATCTCAAACAAACTTTATATTTCTTTGTTCAGGAGATGTATGGCAATGATGTGAAGATCCGTTTTCGCCCAAGCTATTTTCCTTTCACGGAGCCGAGCGCTGAAATGGATATTAGTTGTCAGCTTTGTGGTGGTTCAGGATGCAATGTGTGTAAGTATACGGGATGGGTTGAGATCCTGGGCTGTGGAATGGTTCATCCAAAAGTGTTAGAGAATTGCGGTATTGATTCGAATAAATATACCGGTTATGCGTGGGGCATGGGTATTGAAAGGCCTGCCCTGCTTAAATATGGTTTGAATGATATTCGTTTATTTAGTGAGAACGATCAACGGTTCCTAAAACAGTTTACGAGTGCGATCTAGAGATCAGGCCAAATTTTGATTCAATTTATCTTGCTCCAATGTTGCAGCCCATACATTCAATTTGTGTTTGCGGTGCAGGAACAATGGGTTCCGGAATTGCACAGGTATGCGCGCAATCTGGTTTTTACACGGTCTTATTTGATTTGAATTCTGAAATCCTTTCAAAAGCGAAAACAAATACCGACAAATCGCTTCAGACTTTAGTTGAAAAAGGAAAAATAAGCGTCGAAAAAAAACAAGATATCTCCAATAGAATTCAGTTCACTAACGACATTAATTTTTGCATTGCAGACATTGTCATTGAAGCGATCATCGAAAAGTTAGATGCTAAAATCGCTTTATTCAATCAGCTTGCAGAGATAAATCATAGCGAAACCATTTTTGCATCCAATACTTCTTCCCTTTCGGTTAGTGAAATTGCAACAAGAGTAGTTCATCCCACCAGAGTAATTGGAATGCATTTCTTCAATCCTGCGCCAGCAATGAAACTGGTTGAAGTAGTGAAAGCTGAGCAAACCATTTTACCAGTACTTAATATGGTGATGGAACTCACCAGACAGTTGAACAAAACTCCTGTTATTTGCAAAGATTCACCCGGATTTATAGTGAACAGGGTCGCCAGACATTATTACCTTGAATCTCTCAGGATCGCAGAGAAAGGGATTGCCGGTTTTGAAGAGATCGATAAGATTCTTGAAGCAACGGGTTTCAGAATGGGGCCGTTTAAGCTTATGGATTTGATTGGTAACGATATCAATTATTCAGTGACTCAATCGCTTTATGAAGCATTTGATAAACCCGTTCGTTTTAAACCCTCACCTATCCAGGAAGAAAAAGTATCGAAACAAGAACTGGGCAGGAAAACAGGTAAAGGCTATTATGACTATTCTAAATAAAATGGGAAGCTTCCGCAGGAATTGAATAGCATTTACCTTCGTTAAGAAATAATTCCTCAATTTTAGATGATCTGAAAATATTCTAGAAAGCAAATGATTCTTGTAACAGGTGGCACGGGCTTATTGGGAAGTCAACTGATTAAAGAGCTTTACGCAGCGGGAAAACCCGTAAAAGCTCTGTACAGAAAGGATATCCCGGACGAAATAAAGCATATGGCCAGTTGGGTACAGGGTGATATACTGGATATTATTTTATTGGAGGAATTAATGACCGATGTAGAACAGATCTACCATTGTGCAGCACTGGTTACTTTCAATCCGCGAAAAAGATCAGCATTACATAAAACAAATGTTGAAGGAACTGCGAATGTTGTGAATGCTGCACTCGTAACAGGAGTAAAAAAATTATTACACGTTAGTTCAGTTTCGGCATTGGGACGAAAAAGAAATGGCCAGGTTGTAACTGAAGAAGCCCAGTGGGAAGAAGAAAACAATATTTCTACCTACGGCAAAAGCAAATATTTTGCAGAATTGGAAGTATGGCGTGGTATCTGCGAGGGCCTGTCGGCAGTGATTGTAAACCCAACTATTATTTTAGGTGCAGGAGATTGGAACAATGGATCAGCTTCCATTTTCAAAAATGTTTATAATGAATTCCCATGGTACACAAACGGTATCAGCGGTTTTGTAGATGTAGAAGATGTGGTAAAAGCAATGATCATGCTGATGGACAGCAATGTTTCAGGAGAACGATTCATACTGAATGCAGAGAATTGGCAGTATAAAGAACTTTTCACGGAAATGGCTAAGCGCTTTTCTAAAAAACCCCCGCATAAATTTGCCTCTCCTTTATTGGCCGGACTGGTATGGCGATTGGAAAAATTGAAAAGCCGCATTCTTCAAACCGATCCCCTGGTAACCAAAGAAACCGCGGAAACGGCCCAACTAAAAGTGTACTTTGACAATAGCAAAATCCAAAAATTCATTCCGGATTTCATATATAAACCTCTCTCAGCCACTCTTGACAAATATTGCGGCGATTACTTGAAACGAATGGGATAAAATTGTCTTTATTTGCCCAAAATCCCCGGAGTGACGAACCCATTAGTCAGGTTATCCCTAAGTCTTTTAACGATCATTTCTCTACTGACGGCCCGCGCTCAGTCCTCACATGAAAATATTAACCTTGAATACTCTTATACCCATTACGATGTAAGGGATGGGCTTGCATCTTCTACTATTTACAATATGACCCAGGATAAAGATGGGTTCATTTGGTTTGCTACTGAAACTGGCATAACGCGGTATGATGGAACTCATTTTAAAAATTTTACAACTCAGGATGGTTTAACAGATAACGAGGTAATAAGAGTCGTTGCTGATTCCAGGGGAAGAGTTTGGATAGCGCCATTTAAAAAATCCATTTGTTATTACTATAAAGGCAAAATTTATAATGAATCAAACGATTCCATGTTGGCGCATCTTAAGCTTAACGTCAACGTACTTTCATTTCAAGAAGACGAAAATCAAAATATAGGCATTCCTGATGAAGCGACTTTGAGAATTGTAAAAACAGATGGGAGCGTTAAATCAATTGAGATGCCTGGAACTTATAATCGTAATATTCAGGTTATCGGGAAAGCGAAGAATGGCGGATTTCACCTGTTAAATCAAAAAGACCTAATAAAAGTAAGTGAGAATGAAATAAAAATAGTTTATCCCAATATTATCAGGGATCCACTTGCAATCAAGTCAAACCTGGGCGTTTTACTTGAGGATAATTTTCTTATGGCTGATCCCTCTGGAGAAACTTTTACCCTAACTAACATCCACACGAAGCAAAAAGATGTTGTTCATTTACCAAATCATGCAATATCAATTTCAATTTACCCAATAGACGATAGCACCATATTCTTTAACACTTCAGGGGGATCATTCATATTTGGTGTCAATTCAAAAAAATTTACGAACCTCTATTTAAAAACGAAAGCTGTTAACTATTGCATCCGTGATACAGAAGGCAATATTTGGATCTCTACCCTTGGAAATGGGGTTTATAAAATATCATCACTTTCATTTAGGCGAATTGCATCTAAAACTATGGATAGCAATTCCGAAATTTTTACCATTGAAAAGAATGGGAACAATTTGATTCTTGGTGGCAACTACGGCAACATCTATGAAGTGCAAAATCTAAAAAATGTTACGATTCATAATGTGAATCAAATTGATAAGACCAAGTATAACCGGATCATATTTATTTTAAATGAACCAGATTATTTTTTTGCCGGCACAGATAATGAAGGCTTAGTTAAGGTTACAGAAAATGGTGCCAGACCCATTATGACCAGAATTGCCTTTGATATATATCCAGCCTGGATGCCGACTATTGCAATGAAATGCATGGTAAGAATTGGCGACTCTGCTTATGTTATAGGAACCCATTGGGGCATTTTCACATTTAAGAAAAATGAAAACAATGTTAGAAAACAAATCCTCACGAAACGGGTTACAGCGCTTTTCTATAGAAACGACAGCCTGTATATTGGATTTATGGATGGGTTATCCGTGATGCTTCGCGACCATTCCATTGTTGACCTTGCCCCTACTAATTCGTTTTTTAAAAATCGAATAACAGCCATCACAGAAAGTAATGACGGAACCTTATGGTTCGCTTCAAGTAGTGAAGGAGTAATGGGATTGCATCGAGACCATTCCATCACAAGAATTACAACCAAAACTGGTTTGAGCAGTGACCTGTGTAAATCATTACGTGTTTCAGGTTCTACTCTTTGGATAGGCACTGCAAAAGGTCTCAATAAAATCAATTTGAAATCACCGAATTATGTAATGGCATTTGAGGCATCAGAAAGCCTGCTATTTGATGCTATCAATTCCATTTATGTAAATCAGGATACCGTTTACGTTGGTACTCCAAAAGGGTTGGTGTTTTTTGACAGCAAGGAATCCCCCTACAAAACCAATTGCCGTCTTAAGTTAATGTCTGTTCAGGTATCCGGAAATGAAATCGACAAGGATAAACCTCTTAAAATCGAGTATAACAATAATCGCGTGAGGTTTGAATACGTTGGTATTACATTCCGATCATATGGAGAAATTCTTTACAAATACAGACTTGTTGGCTTAGATACCAGTTGGCGAACAACTAAAGAAACAATCCTGGATTTTACGACACTACCGCCTGGAAATTATCGCCTGGAATTAGAGGCTGTGGGTGCATTCTTTAAAAGTAGTAATTCTCTGGTTTTCCCTTTTGTTGTTGCACCTCCGTACTGGCAAACATTCTGGTTTATCGGATTAATGTCACTACTTCTTGTACTTCTAACCTGGTTTGTAATCCATAGCAGAATCAAAGCTATCAAGAGAAAACAGGAAGAACGGATTCAAATGCAACAGCAATTGTTTGAACTGGAGCAAAAAGCACTCCGTGCACAAATGAACCCTCATTTTATTTTTAATTGCCTTAACTCCATCCAGGGATATATCATTGAAAAAGACTTGCCAAGTGCTAATAAATATCTCAGCAATTTTGCAGGCCTGATTCGGCAAACACTAGATAATTCTGCGAGATCCATGATTTCAATTGCTGATGAAATGAAATATCTTTCAACATACCTGGAACTGGAAAAAATGAGGTTTTCACAAAAGTTCGAATATGCCATACTGATAGATCCAAATGTAATAGCATCTGATACTTTTATTCCTAATATGATTCTGCAGCCCTATATTGAAAATGCAATTAGGCACGGTCTCCAACATAAAAATGAGAATAATGGAAGAATCGATATCAAAATCTCGTCTGATTCAAATGACATTGTATTTAAAATCGAAGACAATGGCATTGGAAGGGAAGCAGCACAGAAATTGAAATCAAGTCAACATATAGAATACCAGTCAAAAGGCATGATCATTACGCAGGAAAGAATTGATATAATTAAAATGAACACAAAAGCAGATATTAAAGTGCATGTGGAGGATGTTGTGATCAATGGCCGTACCAATGGCACACTGGTAACTCTCAGCTTTCCAAAATCCTTCACGCAAAAAATCGATTTTTAAGAATGATCAGAGCCCTAATTGTTGATGATGAACCCAAAAATATTAAGATTCTAAGCCACCTGGTTAGGGAGTATTGCAGCGGCGTAGAAATTATCGGCGAAGCAAAAGATTCGGAAGAAGCTGAAAAAGTTATCAGGCACCTGCA
>PSRI01000226.1 GCA_003175935.1 Bacteroidota bacterium | reverse complement strand
CCCGCCGAACGATACATTGATTTGCGATATTGATACGGCCACACTTACTGCTACGGGTCCACCGGGTACATACATATGGTCGCCAAATATTGCAATCAGTACATTGAATGGTCCTGTAGTGCAGGTGAGCCCTGACGTTACTACCACTTATACAATCAATCTTACAACAGTGCCGGGTTGTACAACAGAAGACTCGGTGCGAGTGAATGTAGTAAGTTTTGTAACCCTTAATGCGGGTGCTGATACAACTATTTGTCTAACTGATACAATACAACTACATCCGTTTAGTGACGGTTTGAAATTTAATTGGGCGCCCGTGGGAACCCTTAGCGATCCCAATGTTAAAAATCCTTTTGCAACACCATCGGGACCGATAACTTATACCGTCACCGCACATATCGGGAAATGTTTTGCATCGGATGATATTGCCATACGTACAGTGCCATATCCGCAAGTTCGGGCAAGTAATGATACATCGATTTGTTATGGTGACAGAATTGAATTGTTCTCCAGCGGTGGTGCCTATTATCGATGGGCTCCACCATATGCTATTAGCAATGTGAATGATCCGAATCCATTTGTTGGCCCGCTTATTTCTACTAACTATATTGTTGCAGTTACGGATACCCTGGGATGTCCCAAACCAACTTACGAGCCCATTATGGTTACAGTGATTCCACCGGTTCCGGCAAATGCTGGCAATGATACAGCGGCGGTGTTGAATCAACCATTGCAACTATTTGCAACTGGTGCTCAGTTCTATGAATGGACGCCTCCAAGCTGGTTAAATAATCCAAACATTCAGAATCCAATAGCAACATTTGTTTCCGATCCGGGTGACAGCATCACTTATGTTGTTAAAGTGAGCACGCCCGAAGGATGTTTTGCGTATGATTCTGTAAGAGTAAGAATTTTCAAAACAGCTCCGGATATTTTTGTACCAACAGCCTTCACACCTAATGGTGACGGATTGAATGACATCTTCAAAGCCATTCCTGTGGGTATTCGTGAGTTCGATTATTTCTCCGTTTACAATCGTTGGGGCCAAATGGTTTTCACTACCACAAATCCGCAGATAGGCTGGGATGGAAAATTAAATGGAAAAGAAGGCGGAACGGATACTTATGTCTGGAGGGTAAGAGGTGTTGACTATTTGGGTAAAGTAGTTCAGAAAAAAGGCACTGTTACACTCATCCGGTAATGGGTTCCGTTTATTATTGTTAGATTCGCGATCTGTTTTCCCCTTACACAAATTACTATGTCAAAAATTGCATGCATCACAGGTGCCAGTTCCGGATTTGGAAAAGCCTGTGCCGAAAAATTTGCTTCTCACCGTTATGATCTCATCATCACTGGAAGAAGAGAAGAAAAATTGAATGAACTGAAATCAGAACTTGAAAAAAAATTTGGTGTGAGAATCAAGGTTCTCGCATTCGACATCAGAAATAAAAAATCCACAATTGATGCTGTGAATAATTTGGACAACTCGTGGAAAAAAATCCAATTGCTCATCAACAACGCCGGACTTGCTTTGGGTCGTGATTATTTTGATGAAGCAGACCTGGAAGACTGGGACACGATGATTGACACAAACGTTAAGGGCCTGTTATATATCACAAAGGCATTGCTTCCAAATTTGATTGACGCTGGAAGTGCGCACATTATTAATATAGGTTCCACCGCAGGAAAAGAAGTATATGAAAAAGGAAATACTTATTGCGCCAGCAAATTTGCTGTAGGCGCTTTGAGCGAAGCAATGCGCATTGATTTACTGCGACATGGAATCAAAGTGACTGTAATTCATCCCGGTGCAGCAGAAACAGAATTTTCACTGGTGCGATTTAAGGGAGATGCTTCTAAAGCAAAAGCAGTTTACGACGGCATAAAAGCACTTAGTGCTAATGATGTTGCCGACACCATATATTATTGTACCACTTTGCCCGCACACGTTTGCATTAATGAACTGGTGCTCACATGCACCCAACAGGCCAATTCCTTTTATTTCTATAAGGGATAATTTCGGCAGTAAATTTGCGTTCAATTACGAATCACGCCTGGCGTGATGGCAACCATAACCCATTTTCCATCGTGATTATCCTTAGCTGTTTATGTAGAATAAATGTGTTGAAAGTTTAACAACAGGAGGATCAGCGAACTAAACCCGGAATCCCCCTACAAACATATATCAATGAAAAAATCTCTAATAGTTTCAACTCTGGCTATGTGTTTTGGAGGCCTCACCCACTTAATGGCTCAGGACAATGTGAACCGCACCAGTCCCTGCGACAATAAGATAATCCAAAAGGAGGCAGACAGTTTAAAGCGCGTCCTTGCTAATGGTGGATTTGTTGTTTTGCGCGAAGCTTCAATAATTATGGAAAGTGAAAATGAACTTCCCATCATTGTTCCGCTTAATGAAGCCACATTATACCAGGTTGTTTTTATTGGCGATGTAAACTCAAATGCGTACGAAGTAAAGATGTATGATTACAGTGAGCGCCAGGTAGTATATCAAAGAAAAAGTGTGAGTGATGCTGATGCCAATGTAATTAGTTACTCATATACTCCAAAAACAACGGAGTACCACATGATCAAACCCCTACAAATTAATTTCAAGCAAAAGAAAAATCTTTGCGGCTATGTGATTCTCTTCAAAAAAACCACCGATTCACAAGCCTCGGCCAAATAATTCACAACACTTCAGCGATGAAGATTCACAACCTCTAACCAGAATCCCGCCAATGGCGGGATTTTTTTATTAGAATAAAGGCTTAAAATAATAGAATTTGGAAGTCTTTACACTTCTTGAATATGCCTCAACCCTACTGCGCCAGCGAAATGGTTACCTGCAAACCAGCCCTCGTGTTTACAGATGGAGCTGTTGAAGAAACATAAGGATTGCGCCGCTGCTGGTCGAAATAAAGTTTTAACTGCAGACGATTACTCAATACATAATCTATCGAAGGATTAATAATGATCACCCTTTGACCACTAGTGGCGAAAGCATTGCTTTGATCAAGTCGGCTATTTGAAGTGACATCATCTCTAATACTAAATTCAAGAGTAAACTTGAGGTCATTGTCGAGTTTGTTGCTTGCCTCTTTTTTGCCCAACTTAACTTTGAATGGCAAAGGGAAACCCCTTCTTCTCCAACTCGCATTCAGGTTTATTCCTGTCGACCTTACTTCGCTCAATTGATAATCGATCAAACTCAAACTCAGGGTCCGACTCTTTATATATTCAAACCTCAAAGCAAATTGTCCGGTCGTTGAAAAATCAATACCTAATAATGGATTGAACTGTTCCATTATGGTAATGTTCGGAACCAGGAAATAAGGAATAAAATTATTCGAGATGGTATCAATAAACGAAGGATAACCTAATCCGAATCGATCCTGGAACAGGAGCGCCGAATTGAATGTATTCATGCTGAGTGAGCTGTTATACGCATGATTCAAAGTAAAGCTTGTAAATACTTTCTGCATTCCAGGTATGCTCGTCAGACCACTATACGAAATTCGCCAGTTTGGTTTAGGCATATAACCAGAGAATGGATTTGAACGAACTGTTGGCCCACCTGTTTTTAAAAGTGCTACCGAATTGGGATCCTTGTCGGTATACGCAGCAATGAATGCAGGAATCAAAACGTCCTGGGCATATCTGCCATAACCCTGGTAATACCCATCTGGTCCAACAACCTGGCTATAAGGATTGAGCTTTCCTAATCTCTCCGAAAGTATTACCCTGTTATTTTGGAATTTTTCAAAAGTTTGGCTGATAGCATTCGGATCAAATTTCTTAAACAAGGTCTGGAAAGAAATATAGCTGACGCTGAATCCCCCTCCGGCATAAGGATTCAGATGACCGAACTCTCCATTACCAAATGAAGTGTCCCGGAACAATTCGCTATATGTTTTACTAAACGTTTTTGTCAGATTCAAATCGATATGGAAATCTCTGAATGGTTCCAATTGCGCATTTGCATTAATCTGCTGATCATATGATTGCCTGAGCAGATTATTCTGTAAAGTATCCCGCGTTATTAATCCTTTTGAAGCCGCATGGTTCAACCAGTTACTGTCGGGCTGATAACCAAATACAAAATTTAAACCCGGAGCCATACTGTTCCAGTTCTGCCCAAGGAATTTGGTGCTGTCTGTATAACCGGGAATAAATGTTGTGGCACCGTCACTGTAATTAAATGTCATCCTCTTTACGGAGGTGAGTATTTTACCGATTGTTCTTTCGAAGCCATTTAATTCGGGCAATTTATTTGGATCCTTTTTCGGTTTTGCCTGCTGCTTTTTAAGTTTACTGGTATCAGCCTTGGCAAGCGGATCGCCAGGAAGCGGAGGAATCCCTTTCGGTGGTTGCGTAACCGCCGTTGACGATCGTTTGTCAATCGCTCGAAGTATTTTGAATTTATTATAGAGTCGATTGAAATCAAAATCGATGGTGGCCGCCTTTGCATTGCTGTTTTGAATGGTATTACCTAAACTAATGGCTAGTCGGGACGCACCTATCCAGCTATAGGTGGTTTTATAACTCAGCGATGCTGTGGTCCAATCGATCAGTGGCAGTTTTCCTGTCGGCAAATTATATGTAAAATCAGCCTTCTGATTATACAAAACATTTCTTCCACCTTTTAGGAAATTATCTTTTACAGTATCTTTTTTTGCTTCGTTATCGATTCGACCGGCAGGTTCGTCTACCCTCGAATTGTTCAATGCTTCGAAATCAAAATTGATTGATTTGGTAATATCCCATCGATAGCTATATCTCCGATCAAACGTAAAGAATTTATCGTAAGTCTCAGGTATTCGGAAAGTATCTTTGGCTGTTCCAGGAACGTACACTTCTCTCGGTCGTAATGCTCCAAATTGCCTGTTCACATCCCATCTTATACCAATTAAAGAAGGCGTTATATTAAGATTGAAATCCCTAATAAGATCCAACCAGTGCGATCTGGATTTTATCATCTTCTTAAATGGTTCCCATGACTTCGCCTGTCCTACATAGTTATATCCAATTCCTCCGCGGTATTTCTTGATTTCATTGCTTTCAATAAGGGGATTGTGTTGCTTTATGGATGTATACGAATAACTGAAATCAAAATTTGAAATGCTCCATATCCGCTGCTTCTTACCGACAGGTTGGGTTTTGCGGACATTAGTAAAATTTACCGTCTTTATGGTTGTGATGTCAATGGCTGCCGTTCGAATAGAGTCCTTTTCTTTTTGGGAGCTGGCTGCCTTTTCTTTATCCTTAAGTTTTATATCCTGATCATATGGATCAAATGCAGGTGTGCTTGTCGTTTGGGAATAACTCGCATAGAATGGAATTTCTATTCCTAAACTTTTAGGTAATAATTTTCCTAATTGCAAATTGGTTGCAGCATCTATCTGAACAAAATCATCTTTGGCTCTTTCATTCACACGTTGCTCCAACGTACCAAAACCTACAGTGTGCGTATTTGCAGATACAGTAACGGTTCCCAAATCTGCGAGGGCAAGATCCACCCTTCCAAGAGAAGCCCATCCTCCCTGTTCATCCAGCTCAGAAAGACGCAATTCGTCAATCCACACTTCAGTACAAACGGGAGCGCCTCCCGCGTCTTTGGGGTTTTCTACAGCGAACAAAATTCCTTTTACTTCCCCGAGGTTTGGATTACCTATTACTGAATACGTTCGATCTCCAACAACTTTTTTATAAATCGAATTAGGATTGAATAGCTGAGTATTTCGTTCAGCTTTTACCTGTTCAAGGGAGACTAAATCAAAATCCAAATTGTTTGCTGCAGGCCAAACGGTAGTATCAGCATAGGTGGCCTGCCCTAATGGTGTGACGACAATGGGTATACGAATTTCATAGAAGTTGTTGATGAAATCATTACCAATTCTAATAACCGCGTCAATCTTTCCATCAACTGCTGGTTGTCCCAATACACTTTCTGCGTGCATAAACATCAGTAATCTGCGATACTGCCTCAAATCGAGGTTAAAGGTTTTGAATACACTCCGTGCTTCACCATCCTGCAGATTGCAAATTTGCATGCTCATGGACTGCTCATTCTGCAAAATATTTATCCCGCCATTGCTCAATGATTGAACCCTCTCAATCCCTGGAGGAATAATATATGGAATTGGTACGCGCTTGTCATTCTCTTCAATATTAACTGCACTAACATTAAAACTGGTTGGACCATTTACATCGATGGGCTTGTATTGGCCGGTAGTATCAAGCTCATAGGTAAATCTTCTCCACTGATTTCTTACCAGTTCAAGTTTGGCAAATCTCAGTACAGTTGAATCTTCAAATCCTGTCATGAACATACGTATGAAACGAATGGATTTGAAATCCGGAATATTCCCCACTTTCTTATCGTAACTACTAATCGGAATTCTAAATTGATACCAGATCTGATTTTCTGTTGTTCCATTTGCAAGTTGAACACTAACCGTTTTTTTGTCAACGATATAATTTTGGCCAACCTGCATGTCAGGATCAGTGTTGGGTTTTATTTCTACTCTGTATTGGAAATATTCCTCGTTCTCGTTGAGTGTATTGTCGTGGTTCAAATCTTCAGCGTCAGGATATAATGTTGCCGCAGATGAAAACTGGGAATTCGCCGCGGAAATAGGTGAGTTTCCCTGTGGACCATTGAACATTTTGTATCTGCCCAAAATTCCGGTTCCCTGCTGATCATAATACGTATCCCTGTAGTAACGGAAATTATCACCCGATGGATCTCCAACTGCATCCTGATACGCTTTACTTCCTGCACCAAATGTTGTAGATAGATCGTTCAGGTATTGAGCACGAACTACTCTTTCACTGTCATCATCTTCACCATCAAAACCTACATCCTGAAATGGGCGGTCAGCAGGATCATTACTAAATGCCTGAGTTACCTGCGTTGGATTTCTCGGTACTTTACCCCATGTGGAAGTATCGATTTGAGCTGGAATTTTTGGCGTGGGCAAACCGTTCTCATAAAATCTTCGGCTATCCTTCAATATATCTTCGGATACATTACCTAAATTGAAATACAATTCACCTCCGTTAGGATTTGTGTTCTTGATAAATGGATCCAAAACCCAAAACTCAACAAACTCAATATTGCTTGTTTCAAAATCGGTTTGATCAATTGCTCTCATTAAACCTCCCCAACGACTTTTTGGATTTTGCAATTGTCCGTTTGGATCTACATTGGCTACGCTGTAGTTATAAGGGCCTTTGTCTTTTGGGTAGTAAGCAAGGTCGAAAGTCACTAACTGGTTTTGTCCGAATTCAGGAGTTCTTTCCGGAAAAATTTCAGCGTTGGAAACTGCACGCACACGAGGATCAGATAATTCATCCAAATTATTGCGGAGAGGATTACTTCCATTTTTCTTTTCCTGCAATATGGGTTCGATATTGTACCATGCAATTTTTGCGCGATTTTTTCCGTAATCGAGATTGTCATATAGATCCGATTCAGGGAAAAGAAGATTTCCATTTTTGTCTGTAGCACCTGAAGGCGTACTTGCAAGCGCCCAGCTGATAAGAGGAAAGCGCAAATCGATACTCGCTTTGCTTCCTTCAAAATCATCAATATAAATTAATCCTGCACTACCCTTTCCAATCTGCGGTGAATGGCCCGGATTCATTCTCGCGCCCTCGCCAAATGCTGTTATGGTTGATGTACCCTGCGGAGTATAGAATGGCAATTTATCCAATAATCGATTCAATCGTGGCAAATCATTATGATAACTAAAGTCAGCCCCGAACATGGTATTTCTGATAGGATCTTCGCCGTAATTCATTTTTGTGAAATAGGGTCGTTCGCTTAATCGCACTACGGTGCCACCAAGTGTAAGGTGTTTATTAGCGAGATAGTCTAATCGTGCCCCTAAATAATTTCGCTGCTGCAATCCGTAGGTCGCCTGATTTTCAAACTGGACATTTACCGGTATCCCGGAATTTAAAATAGCCTGGTTAATAATTTTAACTGTACCCAAATTATAGTCGATCACATAGTCCACATTTTCCTGCAGTGTTCTACCACCACCCGTTACCGTTACTGAACCCTGTGGAATATTAAATGCATTCAGTGAAATTTCTGATTGAACTCCCGTTGATTTTGCAACACCTTTCATTATGAATCGATCAAGGTTGGCATAGGTCTGGGCAATCGCTTTGATCGTATCATAAAGGGGATAATAAATATATTTTTGTCGGAGTGTTGGATCTGTAAATGCAAATTCCAAATCCCTTCCGAATGGCTGCAGGACAGGGAAAATAATCTGGGCCTGGTTTGATACAACAGTAAATCCTTCGAGATAGTCAAATACACCATCGGGCTGAGGGTCATTCTGGTTATTCAATCGATCTAAATTCAATAAGGATAGCAATGGGACACCTGCCTGGTTTCCTTCCGGTAAATATCTTTTTATTCCACCTCCCGGTTCTTCATACATCACGTTAAGCTGAAATCCTGTTGGGTCCAGGGATGTGAGATAATCTCCGTTATCAGCTTTTAATGTGTAAATATTTTTCATCATCAGGTTCCAGATGGGAAGATTGGTTCTTGCAGATGTAGCTTTCAACAATTTCAGAAATAGAACTTTCTGTACACCTGATGTGGAATCCACCGGAACATCCTGAGAAAATTCACCCACCTGGTAAACTTTTCCATTATAGGTATATTGGAATGCTATCGCTAAAACTTCATCTGGCTGTAGTGGTGCCTTTAACGACAGAAAACCTACCTGTTTATTATAAGTATATTGGGACGAATCGAGTTTTCGCGCATAGGTCTTTTCAAAATCCTGCACCTGTCGCATACCCAATGACGTTAGGTAGCTCACAACACCGGATGGCTCCCTTGTAGCCGGGTTACTCGTAACAGTTGCGTAAAGGTTATTGGCATCATTGCGGGGTAAATTGCTTCCACTTCCAATCCATGGTCCGTAAGGATTTCTTTCACCCAGATCCATCAAACCCACCACATCACGGGTATCTACGGTTGCTCCGGTTCTGTTTGTTACCCAAACTTCCATTCTCATGACCTGAACCTGCGAAGTAACAATCGGCAAATTTTTCATTGCAGTATTGTAATTGTCGCGGAAGTATTGGGCAAGCAGGAAGTTTCTGTTTTCATCATAATCGTCAGCCCTCACTGTAATTTGGTTTGTTGATGCCCCACCCTGTAATGCTCTTGATTGTCTCTGCGATTTTTGGGTGGCGTAAACGCCTGTAACAAATAATTTACCGAATTGTAATTGGGCTTTTATTCCAAAAAGAGATTGCGCACCGGGAATCAAAGTTCCTTTGGAAGCAAAGGAAGTATTTCCCATTTCGATCTTCTTAATGATTTCATCATCCCTACCGGTATATTCCAACTTCAACTGGTTTTCCCAATCGAATGTGGATGCCGTATTATAACTAATGGGCAATTTCAATTTATCACCCACACTACCGATTACGTTGATATTCGCCCCCATGTCAAAATCAAGTCCGCCATTTTTTCTTGCCCGTTCGGGTAAGGTTGGGTTTTTGATATTCTGACCCTGGTAACCCATCGTAACATTTACATTTCCCTGGGGCCTTATATCAACTTTTCCATTACCAAACAAGCGGTTGAAAAGGTCATTATCTGCATATAGTTTGGGTTTGGCGAGCGACTGATTCAAAAGGCTGATGGTATTTGCCCTGCTTCTGAAATAATCATTTTGTTGTTTTTCAGATTGCAGTCTTACAAATTCATCAAAAGTGAGATAAGTGGGTTTTCGGAAATAATTGTTCCCAACTTTTTCGATGATATAGTACTGATTATCCTTTGGATCGTAAATAATCGAGTCCTTAATGTTGGCGGGATCCTTTAAATCGAAATTATTTCTTCGAGGATATGTGTAAGTATCACCTCTGCGGTCGGATATAGGAAATTTTAATGTGTCGGGCTTCGCTGGTGTTGTGTCTTTTACTGCAGGGACGGTGGGAGTTTGAAATGGGAATGCAGATGCCGCAGGCGACAATGAAGCCAATGCAGCAATGCAAGCTGTAATGAAGAATATCTTCAGATACTTACCAGTCAATTTTTCTCCGTCTTGTTTAGTGGGTAAAATTCAGCTCAAATAAACTGCAGGGCTTTTTTAATTAAATGTTCGAGGTTTCCATTGGAGGGGGCGGATGCAGTTGCTTTTTTTACAGCATTTTCGGCGGCACTTCTTGCTATGCCTAAAGCTACTAATGCATTTAACGCGTCCTGCTCCAAAGTATTGTTTATGAGCACAGAACTTGCAATTTCAGGAATATTCCGATTCAATTTATCTTTTAGTTCAAGAACGATTCTTTCTGCTGTTTTTTTGCCAATCCCTTTAATCATCTCCAGTTGCTTAACATTACCGGCTAAAATGGCCCTTGAAATCTCATCAGGGTGCATGGAAGACAACATCATTCTGGCTGTAGCTGCTCCCACGCCATTAATGCCGATAAGTTGTAAAAACATGGATTTTTCCTGGGTATCCCAAAAACCATAGAGCGTATGCCCATCTTCTTTCACCAGTAAATGGGTAAGGAGGGTTCCCTTCTCAAGGTGCTGGATTTTAGAAAATGTATTGAGGCTAACCAAAACTTCATACCCTACTCCCTGAACATCCATATGCACCACTGTGGGTGACTTATAAGCAAAATTGCCGGTCAAAAATGCTATCATTCTTTTAAAAAAGCAAAAGTAACGGAATTGGCTAAACCTCTTCGGAATGTTGGAAGATATTGGGCCGGATTCCAGATAAAAAATCCCTAGCTGCAAATAGCTTACCAAACTGCCGCCGGCGGCAGGGTTAAATGTTGAAGATTGAAGGTTGAATATTGAATGTTAAATGTTGAATGTTAAATGTTGAATGTCCAGGATCAGAGATAGGGGATATGGATATTAGTATATGGTTTTGTCTTGGTACTAGGTACTAAGTACTTGGTACTATCAAACGCGACTTTGCTTGAAACTTCCAAGGTTGTAATTTCGTGCCCGATTCGGAAACCAATAACTAGAAAAATGAGTGCAAAAATTTCAGCTGCTATTACCGCAGTTGGTGGATATGTTCCTGAATACCGTCTTACCAACTCAGACCTTGAGAAAATGGTTGATACCAACGACGAATGGATTAGAACCCGAACCGGCGTTGAAGAGAGGAGAATTTTGAAAGGCACCCAATTGGGAACCTCAGATTTAATTGTTCCTGCAGTACAGAATCTGCTAGACAAAAAAAAGATGTCGGCCGAAGAAATCGACTGCCTTATTGTTGGAACCGTTACTCCCGATATGTTTTTCCCTTCTACTGCAAATCTGGCCTGCCATAAATTAGGGGCAAAAAATGCGTGGGGATTTGATCTTGCCGCCGCATGTTCGGGATTTTTATACGCACTAACTACAGGTGCGGCACTTATTGAAAGTGGCAGATGTAAAAAAGTAGTTGTGGCCGGTGGTGACAAAATGAGTTCCATTGTTGATTATAGTGATCGCGCAACCTGTATCATTTTTGGTGATGGCGCTGGTGCTGTTTTACTTGAACCAAGTACTGATGGGAATGGAGTTCTCGACAGTATCCTTAGGAGTGATGGCGCAGGATCCCAGCATCTTCATATGAAAGCGGGGGGATCATTAAAACCAGCATCTATCGATACAGTCACAAACAAGGAACATTATATTTACCAGGAAGGACAGGCTGTTTTCAAATATGCGGTGAAAGGAATGGCTGATGTGAGTTACGAATTAATGCAAAGAAATAATCTCACGGGCGATGATGTAGCGTGGCTGGTTCCCCATCAGGCAAATAAAAGAATCATTGATGCAACTGCAGACCGCATGGGACTCTCCCACGATAAAGTAATGCTCAATATTCAACGTTACGGGAATACCACCGCTGGAACAATTCCCCTCTGTTTGTGGGAATGGGAAGATAAACTCAAAAAAGGCGACAATGTGGTTCTCGCTGCTTTTGGTGGCGGATTCACATGGGGTGCGACATTGATAAAATGGGCATATTAATTTCTCAAAGGCGCTAAGGTTCGCCAAGCCGCTATTCAGACCGTAAGGCATTAACCGGATTAGTAAGTGCTGCCTTGATCGCCTGAAAACTTACTGTTGCCACAGTGACGATAAGCGTTATTAATGCTGCACTTGCAAAAATCCACCATGCCAGGTTAATCCTGTAATCGTACTTGTTAAGCCATTCATTCAAAAAATATGCAGCAATGGGTATTGCTATAAAAGAAGCAATTATCACTAATGAAACAAATTCTGATGTAAGCATTTTCCAAACCTGGAAAACAGAAGCTCCTAATACCTTTCTAACTCCAATTTCTTTGGTCCTTTGTTCAGCAACGAAGGATGCCAACCCAAATAAACCGAGGCAACTCACAAAAATTGCCAGCACCGAAAAAACAGCTGCGAGTTTTCCCACCCGTTCTTCGTAATAAAATTTTTTGGCAAATTCCAAATCGGCAAACTGGTATTCGAATAAACTTTCAGGTCTGAACTTTTTGAAAACCGGTTCAATTCGGGTTATTGCTTCGTGTGCGCTTATCCGTGGGTTAAGCTTCATAGTTATAATTCCTGAATTGGCATAACTCAGCATAAAAACTGTTGGTCTTGCCTGGGCATAAGGTGATTCCATAACCATATTCCTGACAACACCAATAATTCGAAGGGGTTGGTTCTTATTGTAGACAACTATTTTATTTATTGGATCATCCAGGCCCATGAATTTTACTGCTGATTCATTAACCAGAATTGCTGCTGTATCCGTTGGTAGATCCCGGTTAAAATCTCTTCCCTTTAAAAACTGAAGTCCGATCGTTTTCCCATAATCGTGCGAACACCAAACAATTCCAAAATTGGGGATCACGCTGGGGTCATGTCCCTGCCAGTCGAAATCAGTTTGATTTGAATAAAGATTAAAAGTTGGGCTGGAACTCTTGCACATACCCACTATACTTCCAGTCTTCATCAATTCTGCTTTCAAATATTCATATTGCCGTGGACTATTTGCTGGATCAGCAAAGGGATAACCGTAAGTTGTAATCAGTCCGTTTTTATCATATCCAATGGGTCGATTTTTTGCGAATATGATTTGTTTGTACACAATAATGGTTCCGATCAGCAAGGTCATTGAAATTGTAAACTGTGCCACCACTAAAACCTTTCGTGGTATACTTGCTTTTCTGCCGGGCTGGAAAGTTCCTTTCAAAATTTTCACAGGATTAAATGCTGAAAGATAGATTGCGGGGTAGATTCCAGCCATAAATGCCGTAAATACCAGGAATGCAAATGCTGGTAACCAGAAAAGAATTTGATTAAAAGGAATGGAAATTTTTTTGTCTGTGAGATTATTAAACCAACCCAATGAAATTTCCACAAACAATAAGGAAATGCAAAAGGCAATCAGTACAAACAAAAATGATTCTCCTAAGAATTGAAAAACGAGCTGACTGCGCAACGAACCTATGGATTTCCTTACTCCAACTTCTTTCGCGCGTTGACCAGCTCTCGCTGTACTGAGGTTCATAAAATTGATACAAGCCAGAATCAATACAAATGCACCGATAATCCCAAACAACCAAACAAATTTGATATCTCCTCCACTGTTCACGCCATTTTGAAAATCGCCATACAAATGCCATTGAGTCATGGGAAGCAGGAACAATGTTGGCTTTGTTTCCAGGTTAGAATAATTTTTCTGAATTACATATTTTATTTTCCTGCTTACTGCTTTGGGATCTGCATTTGATTTTAACTGAGCGAAAGCCTGAAAAGAAAAATTTCCCCATCTGCCCACAGCATTTTTCACCCATTCATTTTCCATTTCATAAAGCTTCCATGGAACAAGAAATTGTGTGGCATAAAAAGATGAATTAAACGGAAAATCCTCGAATACACCAACTACTTTAACCACACTATTATTATCAATTTTCATTGTTTTACCAATTGGATCCTTGTCGCCAAATGCAATTGTGGCAAGAGTTCGATTAAGGAGAATACTGTGTGGATCATCGAAGGCTTTCTTTGACCCAGTAATAAATTTTACTGAAACAATATCCAGGAATTGCGGCTCGACATACATTCCTTCCTGTGAAAGTTTTTTATTTTCATCAATATCCAGAAAGTGTCCATAACTCCACGACGCCATTGCAATTGCATCGAAATCCTCAGCATATTTTGTTCTTAATTCTTCACCTAAAGGGAAAGGCAGATCGAATTGCGTATTGATTGTTCCATTAAAATCCTGGTTGCTCATTACCCTCATGATCCTCTTGTAATTTTTGAAACCACTGTCAAAACTGAGTTCGTCGTAAATCCAAAGACCAATCAATAAACTAACGGCCATGCCTACTGCCAATCCAACGATGTTGAGGATTGAATAACCTTTATTTCTGTTGAGCCCGCGAATGGCAACTGTGAAGAAATTCCTGATCATAACAATTAGTTTGGTTTGAGTAAGATCGGAAGTTCACCGGGTATGGGAAAGTCGGTTACAACTATTATTTCGCCAATAATATGCCGAATACTATTGCATTAATTATCAATTCAATCTTCAGGATCACATTTCAACGGTCGTCCGCTTTTGATACGACTGGTGTGCAAATTTGATTTTGCAAGCGAGTTAATAAAACCCTCATTGCACAATTCTCGAGAAGGTAATATAATCCGTTCCCGGTATATTGGTAACACCCAGCATTCTTAACATTGTTACTAATTGACCCCGGTGATAAGTTTGATGGTTGAATACCTGCATCAGCAATTCAAATACGGGTTGTCGGAAGGGTTCACCTTTTTTATTTTTATAATCCAGCTGGCGCAAAAAATCATCTTCATTAGCGTCCTTAACCCAATCTATCCAATCCTTGTCAAGAGTTTGAAGCATACCAACGAGCTTATCAAACCTGATATCTCTTTTTTCCAATGAATGAACTGATGACAATTCAGGATTTAACCTGAGCCACCAGATAAGACCACTTTCCCAAACATGATAGATCGTATCATAGAGACTTGGAAAGCTGCTTGGAATGATTTGTTTTACCAACGATTCATCCAGGCTCAGAATCATATTAGTAATTCTTTCATTTGACCAGGAGGAATACATTGCATATTGGAGCAGGATATCCTTCATGTTTATGTAGTACATTTATACCTCCATAAAATTAATCAAAGCCCGCGCGCTTTTAACCTTCCAAATTTCAAAATCTTAACATGTCTCAAAAAAAACTTTCCGTAAGCGGATTTAGTTCCTTAGCTATTCATGCCGGCCATAAGCAGGACCCTAATTATGCGCATCTCACGCCGATATACGCCTGCTCTACTTTTGTTTATGATGATGCTGAGCAGGGCATGCGCCGTTTTAGCGGAGAAGAAAAAGGATATATCTATTCCCGTTGGGGAAATCCAACATTCACTGAGGCCGAAGATAAAATTGCTGCCATGGAGACATTTGGAATAAACGGCTCTGATGGAAGGCCCATAGAACTCAAAGCTTATTTACAGGCTTCGGGCATGGCGGCAATTTCAACGATGTTCATGAGCTCACTTCGCACCGGGGACCAAGTACTTTCGCATTATTCACTCTATGGCGGTACCCAGGAAATTATGAACACATTGCTTCCTGAATTAGGCATGAAAGGAATTATTGAGGATCTGCGCGATTTGAACAGAGCTGAAGATGCACTGAAAAAAAATCCGAAGATTCGAATGATATATATAGAAACACCTGCAAACCCAACCATCCAATGTGTAGATATAGAAGAACTAACAATCCTCGCTAAAAAATACGGAAAGCTGGTCGCCTGCGACAATACATTCGCCACGCCTTATTTGCAGCAACCATTTAAGTATGGAGTTGATTTTGTAATGCATTCAACAACCAAATTCCTGAATGGACATGGCACTGCCATTGGAGGAGTTTTCCTGGGAAAAGACGTGGAATTCATGAATACGCATGCTTATAAAGTATACAAAATGATTGGTGGAAACAGCAATCCTTTCGACGCTTTTATGCTGATCAATGGAATGAAAACCCTGGAAGTGAGAATGGAAAGGCATTGTCATAATGCAACCGAAGTGGCAGCTTTCCTGGAATCTCATCCTGCAGTGAGTAAAGTGAACTACAATGGACTCCAGTCTCACCCCGATTTTTTTGTAGCTCATAAACAAATGAAACATCCTGGCGCCATGATGAGTTTTGAGTTGAAAAAAGGTTTGCAGGGCGGAATAAAATTCATGAACGGATTACAACTATGCACAAGAACAGTGAGTTTAGGAACCTGCGACACACTGTTATCGCATCCAGCTTCTATGACTCATTTTAGTGTACCAAAGGAACAGAGGGAAAAATATGGCATTACCGACGGTCTCATTCGCATGAGCGTAGGTATGGAGAATTTACAGGATATCATTGCAGATTTGGATCAGGCACTGTCCTGATGATTTCCCGGAGATATTTTTTATATTCATCACTCTATTTCAGCAACCACCAAATACTACTGCATGAAAAAACTACTATTTGTCGCAGCAGCCATATTGCTGCTCGCATCCTGCAAACAACCTCAACATTATGACACGATCATTCGCAATGGAATGATTTATGACGGCAACGGGGGAGAACCTTATGCGGCGGATATTGCAATCAATGCGGATACTATCGCATTCATTGGAAAAATTGAAAATGCAAAAGCGAATTCAGAAATTGATGCTCATGGTATGGCAATTGCTCCAGGATTTATTAATATGTTGAGCTGGGCAAATATTTCGCTGATTCAAAATGGAAATTCACAAAGTGATATTCGCCAGGGAGTGACTTTGGAAGTAATGGGTGAGGGTGAAAGCATGGGCCCTCTAAATGCTGTTATGAAAGCCCAGGAGCAAAATGGTCAGGGCGATATTAAATACAAAGTGGAGTGGAACAGCTTTGGAGATTACTTTAATTACATGGAGAAAAAAGGTATATCCTGCAATCTTGCTTCATTTGTAGGTGCAACTACAGTTCGTGAATATGTGGTGGGCGAAGATAACAGGGCCCCCAGTCCACAAGAGCTTGAGCATATGAAACAATTGGTAGATACTGCCATGCAGGAAGGTGCACTTGGTGTAGGTTCATCTTTAATTTATCCGCCTGCATTTTTTGCAAAAACAGATGAACTGGTTGCGCTTTGTGAAGTCGCTTCTAAATATGGCGGATCTTATATCTCACATATGCGTAGCGAAGGAAATCAGATATTTGAAGCAGTTCGGGAACTGATAGAAATTGCAAAACGTGCTAAAGTACATGCAGAGATTTATCACCTTAAAGCTGCAGGAAAAAATAATTGGAATAAAATGGATAGCGTCATTAAAATGGTAGAAGCAGCAAGGGCACAGGGACTGGATATAACTGCTGATATGTATACTTATCCTGCTTCAGCAACAGGACTTACAGCATGTTTTCCTCCTTCGTTGCAGGATGGTGGTTTTGGAAAATTATGGCAACGCCTTCAGGATCCAAAAATCAGGAAGGAAATGGCAAAGGCAATGAATACAAATACCCAGGACTGGGAAAATACTTACTACCAGGTAGGCTCACCCGATAAAATTTTACTGTTAAGTTTCAAACAGGATTCTCTCAAGAAATTTACCGGAAAAACTTTGGCTGAGGTTGCAAAGATCAAAGGCAAATCTCCTGAAGAAACGGCTATGGATTTAATAGTAGAAGATAGTACCCGAATAGGAGTTTCATATTTTTCAATGACTGAAGATAACCTTAAAAAAGAAGTGGTTCAGCCCTGGGTAAGTTTTGGTTCAGATGAAGGTTCGTATTCTTTGGAAGATAGTGTGTTTTTAAAATCGAATGCGCATCCTCGGGCTTATGGAACTTTTGTAAGGGTGCTGGGCAAATATTCGCGAGATGAAAAATTAATACCGCTGCAAAAAGCCATTTATAAATTAAGCAAGCTCCCGGCAACAAATTTGAAACTGCAAAAACGTGGAGAACTGAAAGTTGGAAACTATGCAGATGTCGTGATTTTTGATCCGGCAACTGTTACTGACCATGCAACCTTTGTGAAGCCTCATCAATATGCTACCGGAGTGAATTATGTTTTCGTAAATGGGACCATGGTTTTGAATAATGGAACGCATACGGGTGCGAAACCCGGAAGGTTTATAAAAGGCCCCGGTTACAAAAAATCTTAAAAAATTTTATGGAGATAAAGATCAGACGAGCGGTGAAAGAAGATTGTCAGCGATTGATGGATCTGGTACATGAACTGGCAGTTTATGAACGGGCTCCTAATGAAGTGAGCGTGACTTTAGAACATTTTGTTGAAAGTGGATTTGGCACCAACCCTGTATGGTGGGCGTTCGTAAGTGAGGTTGACGGTGTGGTTCAGGGATTTGCGCTTTATTACATCCGGTACAGTACATGGAAAGGCCAGAGAATGTATTTGGAAGACATTCTGGTGACAGAAAAAATGCGTGGAAAAGGCCTTGGGAAACTGCTATTCGACCGACTGATAGAAGAAGCTAAAGAGAAAAAATTCCATGGAATGATGTGGCAGGTGCTCGAATGGAACGAGCCA
>PSRI01000201.1 GCA_003175935.1 Bacteroidota bacterium | reverse complement strand
CAGTACCCGGCAGAATATTTGGATTGATGAACGGATGGATCTTGCGAAATTTTGCAATGAGCCCGCCTTCATTAACGCATACCTGGGCCTTAAATATTTTATTATCACCATCTCTTTCAAACAATCCAGCCAGGACCGTGATTCCATATTTTTTTGCTATTTCAATTAATTTTTTCACAGAAGGCCCATTAGGAATCGGTTCTGTAATTTCAAATAATTGATCCCGATCCAGGTGTCTCGCAAAGGAATACCCTGTAACAGAACATTCATGAAAAGCGATAACCTGAACCCCTTTCGAAGCTGCATCTGCGGCAAGTTTTTCTATAACACTTAAGTTGTAATTCTTATCACCGCTTTTATGTTCAAATTGAGCAGTAGCAATTTTTAGGTCATTCATATAATTATTTTGAGATTTTTTTTAGATAAAATCAGGCCGACAATTTCACTACCCGGTATTCCTCATTTTCCAGAGCGAGCCATCCATAATCATAGCAAAATGAAAAGGTAAATCCTTTCTTTGAAACCAGTGTATGAGTTATGTAGCGAAAATCGAAGCCCCTGGATAAAAAATCAATTTTGGTAACTCTGGTACTTTTTCTCTCTTTTGGCAAAAGCTCTGCCAAAATGCTTCGGTTCCTCCGCAGCTTGCTGTTGATGGTTTTTATTATTTGTGTAGATTCATTGTTCTTTTTATTGTTATAATAGTTCCTGCACCAATCATTGCAAAATTTCTTATCTATTCTGCCATTCAGCGGCTTTCTGCAATACCGACAGTGCCTTTTTTTAGGCTCTTTCGCCATAGTTAAAGTTATTTCCCAAAGTTAGATTTGCCGCATATAAATTTCCAAACGGTTACTTACAGATATTTCCGGATATAAACGTTTTTTTACCGACTACCCACTCCTTTCCTCACCATTTTTACATCGTCAATTGCGCAATTGCATATGCCACGCTGGCCGTAAAACAATTTTGAATACTACTAAAACTGGATTTATGAACGCTTTAAGAAACAAGGTACTGTTGATTGGTAATCTCGGAAATCTGCCCGAAGTAAAAGAAATGAGTACCGGAAAGAAAATGGCTCGTCTTTCACTTGCTACCAATGAATCATATAGAAATGCAAAAGGTGAAAAAGTTACCGAAACTCAATGGCATAATGTAATTGCCTGGGGAAAACAGGCTGAGATAGCTGAAAAATATCTTATAAAAGGTAGTGAGGTCGCAATTGAAGGCAAGCTTGTCACTAGAAATTATGTAGACAAGTCCGGTGTAAAAAAATACATAACCGAAATACATATGAATGAACTCCTCCTTTTGGGTGGAAAGTCGTAAAAATATTCCCATCGCTGCCAATTCCCAAAAAGACAGCCGTCTCCCGGCGGCTGTTCTTTAAACATATTTTTGCAAAAAACAATTACTGATTAACGAAAAAAACAGAAATCCTCATTTAATGGAATTAAGTACGGCCTCCATGCTGATCATATAAATATTACCGCCACAATTCATAACGCCATTGTATAATTTTTGGAGTTCCTCGTATGAAATTGCTTTATCAGTATAAGTATTTGATAAATTATTTTTTTCGCTTGTGAAGAATAAAACTTTCTTATCGAAGCTTACAAATGGGCAATAATCCAACCGGTTGGAATTTAGAATAGCAAGATTCTTTGCTGGCAGCCAATTCCCATTTCTATCTTTTAGGCTGATATAAAGATCACCATGACCGTGATCATCTTTACGACCGTACGATGAAAACAGGATAAGGTCTTCATCAGGGGAAACAAAAGCATTGAATTCGTAGGTGTCAGAATTAACTGCTGAATCCAGCGATTGAGGATCTGAGTACTTTCCATTCTCCCATTTGCTTATATAAATGTCTTCTTTGCCTTTACCCTTTTCATATTCTGCAGTAAAATATAAATTTCCGCTCCTGCCTACAGATGGGTAAAATTCATTCGCAGGAGTATTAACTGGTAATCCAATATTTACCGGTTCGCCCCAGGAGCCATTCACTTTGTCTACATACCAAATGTCATAGTCTTTCTTTTCCCCACCACCTTTCAATGGCCTGTTGGATACAAAATATAAACGTTTGCCATCTGACGTAAATGCCGGTTCCAAATCTCCATACTTTCCTGAAAAACTTGCAGTGCGTGGACCACTCCAATTACCCCTTTCATCCCTCGTCATTTGCAATATGGTACTGAAAATATTTTGTGGTCCAATTAAAGTAAAGTAAAGTTCGCGACCATCCGGGCTGATTGCCATGTCCCTTTCATTCAGGTTGGTTGAAATAATTCCTTCGGCAAAAATTTCTGGGCTAATAGCTTTAACCCCGGCGGACCAGTCAAGCCTGATTTTATTTTGTGCAAATACTATGCAATGAATGCAAATCAGCAGTAGCGTGAACAGAATCCTTTTTCTCATAAGAAGTCATATCAATAACTTAATATTAAGCAATCAACTATACTTATACGTAAGCAAAATTATAAACGGGTGAACTTAGGGATATATTTGTGCATCATGAATATCGGCGGGAATTGGAATTAAATAAATCAGGAAACCTCTTTCTTCATGAGCCAGTCAGTTTGAATGTCATCTCCCAAAATAAAAGGGTGCTCGCCAAACCTTTCAAAACCCCATTTGGTATAAAATTCAACAGCTTTGGGATTATGCTCCCAAACTCCCAGCCAAATCACTTTTTTATTTCTTTCGCGGGCTATGTCAATACTCTTTTGCATTAATGATTTTCCAACTCCCTTGCCTATCATATCTTTAATACTGTAGATACGGCAGATTTCAATACTTGAAACACCGTCGAGCCCATTCGGATTTGGAGATTCACTCAATTTTGCATAGCCTACTAACCTCTTTTCAATTTCAGCTATTAAGAAAATATTTGAAGGATCTTCCAATTCATATGAAAGCCTGGTCTCAGAAAAATGGTCATTCATAAAGCTGTCCATATTTTCAGGCGTGTTATATTCAGCAAATGTGTCAAAAAAAGTTTTGAGGCTAATCGAAGCAATAGCCGCAACATCATCATTGCCAGCGAATCGAATTTCTAAATCAGACATAAAATCGTTTAATCTTTAATTTAATTTCAATTAACACTATTTAGATTTTAGCAAGTTTTCTAGATTTGTTATCTCTCCTTTATAAGAATGCCAGCGAAAGAAATCAAATCAGTTGACAAAGATCGTTATATGCTCTCGGTTACAGAAATTATACCGGGGCACTATGAAAGATTTGTCAATAGAATGGATTATCAGCAGCCTCACAAAAGAAATTATTTTGTGTTTTTTCTGGTCACATCGGGCTATATTCAGCAATCAATCGATTTTAAAAGCATTCAGACAAAAAAAGGATCTCTGTTTTTTACTTCGCCCGATCAGGTATATTTTGTAGAAAAAGCAAAAAATATTGGAGGAATTGGTATAAGCTTTACGGAAGAAGTGCTTAGCAAAAAAGTTTACGAACTACCCATCATTCAAAATCTCCATCATTTAAACGAATGTGAATTAGAGCCATCAGAATATGCTATTTCCCTGGACCTCCTCAAAAAAATGCAAGAAGAATATTGCAACAAAGGGTCCAACTCACAATTATTTTTAGAGTCTCAACTCTCATCCTTATTGGTTATTTTGAGTCGCGCGTATCAGCGAATTTCTTCGTCAAATTTTGGAATTGAATTATTAGATTCCACGGTCTTAAAATTTAGGTCCCACCTTAATAAGCACTGGAAGAAATCATTATCCGTTTCTGAGTACGCCAATATGTTGCATATTTCGCCGGGGCATCTGAATTTTTTGATTAAGAAATATACCGGCAAAAAACCTATCGACTGGATCGTGGAAAAGAAACTGGTTGAAGCAAAACGTCAGTTACTACACACAGAAAATTCTGCAAAGGAAATCGCTTTTGACCTTGGATTCGAAGATCCCGGATACTTCAATCGTTTCTTTAAGCGATACACCCATACGACACCATTAGAATTCCGAAGGGAAATCCGGGAAAAGTACAATGGATTGCGATAAACGTGCAATCTTAATGAAAGTCCTCTGAATATTTTTGTATCCGAGAATTCAAAAACTTCAACTCATATGAACTACTTCGAAATAACAAGGTATAGTTGGCTCGTATTAATGATCTACTGGTTGCTGACTGCATTTCAAAATAAAAAAACAATAAAGAGTCAAACAGGTCTTTCAAGGATTATTTATTTGACTTTAATGCTGGTCGGTTTCTGGCTCGTGTACAACCGAATAAACTGGACGGGATGGCTTTCACTTCAAATTCTTCCTCATACATATTGGGATGGGTTACTCGGACTAACCATAAATTTAATAGGAATTTGTTTCGCCCTTCTTGCCAGAATATGGCTTGGAAAAAACTGGAGTGGAGCTGTCACCATTAAAAAAGATCACGAATTGATTCGATCAGGGCCTTACAGCATTACCCGTCATCCCATATACACCGGGATTCTTTTTGGGATGGTTGGATCAGTAATCGCTTTAGGGGAAATAAGAGGTCTTATTGCGCTTGTCCTGGTATTTATTTCATTAATTTCAAAAATCAAGGCAGAAGAAAGATTTTTAAATGAAATATTTCCTCAATACCCCTCTTATTGTTCAACAACTCAAAGACTGATTCCATTTATCTACTAAGCAGTTTATAAATTCTCTATAACCATCGCACTTGCGCCTCCACCACCATTGCAAATACCAGCAGCTCCATATTTCGCATTGTTGGCTTTTAAAACATTCAACAACGTCACAATGATTCTTGCACCACTGCAACCCAATGGATGACCAAGTGAAACGGCACCTCCATGCACATTCACTTTGGAAAGATCCAATTTCATGCGTCGGCTATTCTCAATTCCAACGACTGCAAATGCTTCATTTAATTCCCAGTAAGAAATATCTTCCATTTTCAAACCTGCTTTTGCCACAGCCTTAGGAACAGCCTTGGAAGGAGTAACAGTGAACCATTCAGGAGATTGTTCCGCATCTGCGTAAGATAAAATTCTGGCGATTGGTTTTAATCCGAGTTCATTTGCTTTTTCCCTACTCATTAAAACCAATGCTGCAGCCCCGTCATTCATATTGGAAGCATTTGCTGCCGTAACAGTCCCGTCTTTTATGAAAGCAGATTTTAATTCAGGTATCTTTTCAAATTTCACATTATATGCTTCTTCATCTTTGGCAAAGACTACAGGGTTGCCTTTCTTTTGAGGGATTTCTACAGGCACTACTTCATTTGCAAATTTGCCCGATTCCCATGCAGCCTGTGATCTTTTATAACTTTCAATTGCAAATTTGTCCTGATCCTCCCTGCTAATACCACATTCCCTCGCACAAAGTTCAGCGGCATTTCCCATTGCTTTTCCATCGTATACATCAGTAAGTCCGTCTTTTGCTAAACCATCAATCAAACTGGTATTTCCATATTTATTTCCCCATCTCAAATTCTCTACATAAAAAGGAACATTGCTCATGCTTTCCATTCCACCAGCAACAACTATATCAGCATCACCTAACGCGATGCTCTGAGCTGCCTGAGAAATAGCTTTCATACCACTCGCACATACTTTATTTACCGTGGTACAATTCACTTCATTTGGCAAGCCGGCAAACTTTGCAGCCTGCCTTGCCGGAGCCTGACCTAAATTCGCCTGGATCACACAACCCATTAAAACGTCCTGAACTTTTTCAGGATCAATAGCTGCTCTTTCTACTGCAGCTTTAATCGCAATGGCTCCCAGTTGCGTTGCACTGAAATCCTTCAAACTGCCTCCAAAACTTCCAATAGGTGTGCGCACAGCTGATATAATAACTACTTCCCTGTTCATAAATCCTTTTTTTGAGGGCACAAAGATAACGATTGTTAGTTTACGCTAATTTCTCTCAAACATCACCCAAAGGCATAAAAAAAGGGCCTTATAGGCCCTTTAAATAATTATTTTGAACTTGATAATTTATTTCTTGCCTTCTCGAACTTCTTTTAGTTCCATAGTCCAACCCACATCCATCTTTATGATCAAAGGATTGCTGGAAACATTCAATACCCAAATTTCTTTTCTGTCCGCCTGGCCTTCAGGCTTATTTTCCAATGCAAAACCTTCAAGATTGAGTGATCTTCCTTTGTAGTTAACAGGTACTGAAACTGCATCAGCTTCAGGACTATTGAACTTTTCGGGGGCACTGTTATCAAATGTTAGTGTGGTTTGTCCCTTTGCAATTTCCTTGAAGTTTGAAGAAGTGAGCCAAATTGAACTCGCGTCTGAAAGTTTCAATTCTCCTGCAGGGAAAGAGGAAAGGTATTTTTTGCTTGTTGTAATTGCGGCAGTATTTACCGATACATGTCCTGCTTTGCTATCGGGTGCAGACGTAACCCAATTAAAGTCAGCAATAGTTGCTGCATCAAATTTATTGGTTACTACCATGAGGTTATAATGTTTTCCTGATGCATTTACTTCGTATACAAGGGTGTCTCCTTTGAGTACATTAAATGTGCAGGGGCCATCTTCATAACAAACCACTTCTTCAAATTCTGTTCCTCCGTCTGAAGTCTTAATTTTTTTTGCGTTTTTCTTACTCGACGATTTGCTCTTCGATTTAGAAGCTGTTGAAGTTGTCGTAGTTTTTTTTGCAGCGGGCTTTGTAACTTTCATTTGAGCGTTCAAACTACCACATACCATCAAAAAGAAGATAGCAAACAAAATGTTTTTCATTTGATATTGTTTAGAATATTGAAGAAATGGAGATTAGGGGTGAATTATAAACGCTTAAACCGGGAATAAATTACCTGCACCATGAAGAAAATGAAGGTATTTGCCCCTCCCTGTCTTACCACCTGATAAAGAAATTAAAGTATGGTAAAAAGGCAATCGATTTTCTTTATAAGTTCCTGCTCCAATACCTGTTGGCCATGAGAGATATTGGGAGTCCGATACAAAGCATTAAGATTCCCATACCAATGAGCACCTGCTGTAAATGAAAAGGACCCCGATTCACCCTTGAAACTGGAACCACTGCCAGATTCATTATTACCCATACAAATATTCCATAAGCCAGTCCCGCAACTATTTTATTCTTCCTCAGAATAGGAATAGCTGGATATATAAAAAAGAAAAATGCAGAAAATATTGTGGCGATAAAATAATGAAATAAGAATCCAGCAATTACCATTGGAATTCCTCCATCATATGCTTCCTTGCCAAAAACTCCACTGGCTATATAATAAAATATTCTCACAGGGCTCTTTCCGGTAACGCTGACAAATTGGATGATTGCGGCTAGAATATCTAAACTGCCTGCCAAAAGACCCGTTAGGAGAATCCATTTATAAATTCCATTCTTCATAAACAGAAATGAGTGTTCGCGTGTGTGCTTTCCTGTAAGATAATCACTCTTTCATTTTTTTCTAAATTATTTCGATGCAGTTTTACAGACATGATTAAGGGAATTGCATTTTCGCATTTAGATATTAATTTCGACTGCATTAACTGCACGAAATATCTATGCAAACTATTTTCATTTTATTCTGGATTTCAATTTTTTTAACCGTATTAACAGGAGTGTTAATGACCTGGAGCGAAAGGCAAATCGCATTAAATAAACCGGGATTGCAAAAGAATTTTGGGATCAGACTTCAATTTGCAAGATCCAAAAATCACCTTGTTGAAATGCTGGAGGGGATACCTCCTTCGGGAAAATCAGCACTTGGATTCAATCTTGGTATAGATTACGCCTATATGATCGGGTTTTATTGATTCCTGGCTTTATTTTCATTTTTACTTTCAGCCAAAAGCCCAAGCAATTCAGTGGCCACTGCGGGTGAGCTTTTAAGTTATGCGATGATTGTTCCCTATTTCGCTGATTGTTTTGAAAATTATTGTTTGGCTCAATGGGCTTTTAACAAAAATTGGAAGTGTAGGTTTGGGATTTATTATTGGGTGGTAAGAATGAAATGGGTAATTGCCATTGTTGTCGGCTTATTTTGCATAAGCCTGATCATTTATAATTTGTTATACCTCCACAGGATATTCCCATCTTAATTCGAATGCAATTGGAAATTAAAAAGGTACGCAATGCGTACCTCTTAATAGTTTATTTTTAAGTTTTCTTAAAAGCCCCATTTCTTCATGATATCAAAATCTTCTTTCGCACAATCAATTGGTGCTTTACCCTGGTATGATTCCTGTTCGATGATAAAATAGCTCGTTCCACCTTTCTTTCGGGCCAGATCAACCACATCCTTCGTACCCACTACACCTTTTCCGAGAATGGTGCTTTCATAACCACCCATTTCACCTTTGGCACTCTTGATTTCATCTTTAACGTGCATCAGTTCAAATTTTCCGGGATACTGATTGATGATGTCTAATGCACGACCGCCCGCTCCGTACATATTCCCAATATCCAATTGCTGGGCAACCAGGTTAGGGTCTGTATTCTGCAAAATGATATCGAAAACTTTTTGTCCATTTAACGTAGTCGTAAATTCAAAATCATGGTTGTGATATCCGAATTTCATTCCATGCTTCCTGCAAAGCTCACCGCTCTTATTAAACACTTCCATATATTTTTTGAGGTCATCATAATTTTTACGATAAGCATCATCTAACCAGGGACTGATCACATATTTCTGTCCCATTGTGGCCGCATCTTCCACAGTGTGGATCCACGATTCAGTAAAATCATTTTTAGCTGCATCCCAAGCGTTGGTTGACATGGTTGTATGACCGCTCGGCATTTGCAGGCCCAGGTCGCCAAGGATTTTTTTAAATTCCGCCGGAGTAAATCCATAAAATTTTCTATTGACATAATTCGCGTGCTCAACATATTTGTATCCGATTTCTGCAATAGCTTTTAATGTCCCCTTGGGATCCTTGGTCATTTCGTCTCTCACGGAATATAATTGAATTCCCAAAACTTCATTTTTCTTCCTTGCAGCAAAAAGTTCATTAGATAAAACAGATGTTCCTGCGAGGGCAAGCGCGGTCTTTTTAATAAAACTTCTTCTAGTGGTCATAGCAATCGGTTATTTTTTTTATTAGATGAAAAAATAAGTCAAAACATTCATCTTAATTTTCAAATGAATGAATTTTAAGAGGGCTTAAGTTAAGATTTTCTTCCGGATTGAAATCAATCTCGAATCAAAAGGGGGAAAATTGATTGATTGTTCTCAATAAATCAGGTCTAAAACTGTATTAAAATGGAGCAAAAGAATATTATCCTGTTTGCTATAGTCAAATTTATTAGTTCTATCTTTCTGCACACAAAGGTTCTGTCTATCTTTAATGTTACCTATTAACTTTTTCCAAAACTAACACACTCAACAATGAAAAAGATTGCGATCCTGATTTTGGGTCTGATTACCTATCAATTTTCCTTCACACAAATTAGTTCTGCAGAAAAACAAAAAGTTGAATCCCTCCTGAAGCAAATGACCGTAAATGAAAAAATCGGTCAAATGACGCAGGTAACCATGGCCGTTGTAGCCACCAATGGATGGGGAAACCAGGACGGAAACCTGGATCCTGCAGCGCTCAAAAAAGCAATTATCGATTACGGCGTGGGCTCTATTCTCAACGATGTGAGCAATGCCCTCACTGCCGAAAAGTGGCGTGCAAACATTACTCAAATCGAAGATGAAGCAAAAAATACCAGATTGAAAATTCCTGTAATCTATGGTTTGGATGGAATACACGGACAAACCTACACGCTAAACTCTACCCTCTTCCCTCAAAGCATTGCAATGGCCGCTACAAGAAATCCTGACCTGGTTAGACAGGCCGCAAAAGTGACAGCAATGGAACTGAGAGCTTCAGGAGTTAGATGGAATTTTGCTCCGGTTCTTGACTGCGGCAGGCAACCACTCTG
>PSRI01000063.1 GCA_003175935.1 Bacteroidota bacterium | reverse complement strand
AGGTTAATCACTTTATCGGGATCACCATCTTTTATTCCTGATACTGCCGACATATCTCCATAATCGTCTATTACCTGAACTTTATCAACTATGTCTGCTGGTAACTCTTTGGATGCAGTTTTAGGATCACTTCCAAAAAAGTCCTTTCCATTCACTTTTATTTTTGTTACCTGTTTGCCCTGGGCCATAATATTTCCGTTCTTGTCAACCTGCACACCCGGAAGTTTTTTCAACAGATCTTCAACAACGGAATTAGGTTTCACTTTAAAAGAATCGGCTTTATAATCAATCGTATCTTCTTTTATCTGGATAGGTGGTTCTGAAATAACCACTTCCTGCAGGGTCTTCACAAATGGATAGAGCGTAATGTATCCAAAGTTTAAATCGGTTCCCAGATCCTGGAGAGTATAATTTTTTTGAAATGTTTCCAGCCCTGCATAAGAAATCTGGAGCCACATTTTATTTTCGGACGAAATATCAAAACTGAATCCGCCTTCTTTATTGGTGATGGTTTGAAGAGTGTCTTTAGCTCCTTCAATATGGAGTTTTACAGTTGCCCGGGGTAATGCTACATGGGAGCTGTCAAATACTTTTCCGCGAACAGTTTTTGAAGTTTGTGTGAAGCCAGTCAAAGCAGCAAATGCCAGTGCTAAAAGCAGTAATAGTTTCTTCATCATCATTCGTTAGGGTTGCACCCAGAGACGCCAATGAACGCAGAGGCGCAACAGAAAGCTAAATTATATCGATAGAAAATCTCCCGAAAGAATAAGAGGTTAATTATGGTTAACAAATGAAACAGTATTGAAATTCCATACCGCTAAATTTTTCCTGGAGAATTCATCAAACAATATTTATCATAATTATTTGATGTTTTTAAATTCAAAAACCTTCCCGCCCTTTCGTGCAGCATTAAGAGTTACAGGAAGAGGCCATTAATAACCAGGAAAGATCAGTAATTGAGCATAAATAAATTATGAGAATGAATAATTGAAGACTTTATTTTCATAAAAAACATATCTGAAGGAAAACTCAGGACCCTGATTCTCCTCACAACAATGAAGATTTTCGTCTTTATTAAAAGTTAGTCTATGAGAAATCCACGTGAATGCCAGAGATTTGACAAAAAAGTATAAATTAAACAAAACTATAACATCGATCAACATATCCGAAGGCAGATATATCTGTTTGATATAGGGTCGGATCGTTTTAAAATCCCGGCTCTTAATAAGGAACCGGTCTGAACGGCAATCCTTACCTTTGTAACCCTGTCATTATGGCCTGTTCCTAAAAGCTGCACCATATTTGACGAAACTAAAAGATATTACTCACGATCAATAAGATAAACACGAGCTACTAATACATTTTTGTCATGTTGAAATTTATTACGAAACTGTTTGGAGGAAGCAAATCAGAAAAGGATATTAAGATCATGTGGCCAGTGGTTGAGGAGATCAAACCGCTATTTGCCTCGTTGGAAAACCTGAGCAATGACGAACTCCGTTCAAAAACACAGGAATTCAAGTCTAAAATAAAGGAACACCTCAAACCTATAGACCAGCAAATAGCCGACCTTACCCGTAAAAGCGAGGAGCTTTCATTCGATGATATCCTGGGTAAAGATGAAATCTATCAACAAATAGATAAACTGAAAAAGGACCGGGATGATGAAATTGAAGTGGTTCTAAAACAAATCCTTCCTGAAGCTTTTGCTGTTGTAAAAGAAACTGCCAGAAGATTTGCTACAAATACAGAATTAAAGGCAACTGCCACTGAGCTTGACCGTGAGTTGAGTGTGAAGAAAGATTATATCCGCATTGAAGGTGACACTGTTATTTATAAAAATACCTGGCCCGCGGGTGGAAACCTGATTACCTGGAACATGGTTCACTATGATGTGCAGTTATTAGGTGGCCTTGTTCTTCATCAGGGTAAAATTGCTGAGATGGCAACTGGTGAAGGTAAAACGCTGGTATCTACTTTGCCTGCATATGTGAACGCACTCGCGGGTGAGGGAGTACATATCGTAACTGTGAATGACTATCTCGCAAAAAGAGACTCGGAGTGGAACGGAACGATCTATGAATTTTTAGGACTGACTGTTGATTGTATTGATCGTCATCAACCTAATAGTGCAGAAAGAAGAAAAGCATATCTCGCCGACATTACCTATGGTACAAATAATGAATTCGGTTTCGATTACCTGCGTGATAACATGGTGCACAATCCTGATGAAATGGTACAGAGAAAACACCATTTTGCCATGGTTGATGAAGTAGATAGTGTGCTAATTGATGATGCCCGTACGCCATTAATTATATCTGGTCCGGTTTCAAAAGGTGGAGATGACCAGCAATATGAATTATTAAAACCCCGCGTTCACCAACTGGTTGAAGCGCAAAGACAGATTGTAAATAGAGCGCTCATTGAAGCAAAAAAATTAATTAGTGAAGGAAAAGATGATGCAAAAGAAGGTGGATTATACCTGATGCGTGCCTTCAGAGGTTTACCAAAAACCGGTTCATTAATTAAATATCTTAGTGAACCTGGTATCAAAGTAAAATTGCAGAAATCAGAAAACTATTATCTCGCCGATCAGCAAAAACAAATGCCGGTGGTCGACGAAGATTTGTTTTTTCATATAGATGAAAAAAATAACCAGGTTGATCTTACTGAAAAAGGCCTCCATTTTATTACAAAAGGTGGAGAAGATCCAAATTTCTTTGTGATCCCCGACCTGGGTGTGCAGCTTGCGGAAATTGAAAAAATGGAAGGTGATGCAGATGCAAGATTGCATAGAAAAGAACAAATTCTCACCGAATACGCTCAAAAAGCAGATCGCATTCACACGGTTCAGCAATTATTAAAGGCCTACACATTATTTGAAAAAGATGTTGAGTATGTAGTGCTCGATGGACAGGTAAAAATTGTGGATGAGCAAACGGGTCGTATTCTCGAAGGAAGAAGATATAGTGACGGATTGCATCAGGCTATTGAAGCCAAAGAAAATGTGAAGATTGAAGCAGCTACGCAAACATACGCCACCATCACATTGCAGAACTACTTCCGCATGTATCATAAGCTTGCGGGTATGACTGGTACTGCTGAAACTGAAGCAGGTGAGTTTTGGGATATTTATAAACTGGATGTGGTTTCAATCCCAACAAATATTCCAGCCGTACGTAAAGATGAGGAAGATCTTGTTTATAAAACCAAGAGAGAAAAATATAAGGCAGTTATTGAAGAAATCGAAAAGTTAAGAGCTGCAGGAAGACCGGCACTCGTAGGTACAACTTCGGTAGAGGTGAGTGAATTGCTGAGTAAGATGTTGCAGGCAAGAAAAATTCCACACAACGTTTTGAACGCAAAGCAGCACGCCCGTGAAGCCCAGGTTGTGTTGGAAGCCGGTTTAGCAGGAGCTGTTACGATCGCTACAAACATGGCTGGTAGAGGTACCGACATTAAGCTCGGGCCTGGCGTAAAAGACGCTGGTGGTTTGGCAATCATTGGTACAGAAAGACACGAATCCCGTCGTGTGGATCGCCAGTTGCGCGGCCGCGCCGGCCGTCAGGGTGATCCCGGAACTTCACAATTCTATGTATCCCTCGAAGATGATTTGATGAGAATGTTTGGTAGCGACAGAATCGCTTCACTTATGGATCGCATGGGCTATAAAGAAGGTGAAGTGATTCAACACAGCATGATTACAAAGAGTATTGAAAGGGCACAGAAGAAGGTTGAAGAAAACAACTTTGGTATTCGTAAGCGCCTGCTTGAATACGATGACGTGATGAATAAGCAACGTAATGTTGTTTACACTAAACGTCAGCACGCACTTTTTGGAGAAAGGCTCGCCCTTGACCTTGATAATGCCTTCTATATTGTAGCAGAAGGATTAATAAACTCCTTCCGTGAGCAAAATGATTTTGAAGGTTTCAAACTTTCATTGATTGTACATTTTGGAATTGATACAACACTTACAGAAGATCAATTCCTGAAATCAGACTTAAATACCGTAGCTGAACAATTATACACAGAAGCAACAACAAATTATCAGCGTAAGAAAACAGTCATTACAAAACAGGCGATGCCTGTATTCCACAATATTCGCCAGATACAGGGAGCACATATTGAAAATGTGGTTGTGCCTTTTACAGATGGAAGAAGGGCCGTTCAGGTTTTAGCAGGCATGGAAAAAACTTTGAACACCGATGGCAAAGAATTAGGGAATGCTCTGGAAAGGACAATTACACTGGCGATAATTGATGATGCATGGAAAGAACACCTGAGAGCAATGGACGATTTGAAGCACAGTGTTCAAACAGCAGTGTACGAACAAAAAGATCCTCTCGTAATATATAAGACAACAGCTTTCGAATTGTTCCGCAATATGGATAGCGATGTCAATAAGGATATTGTTTCATTCCTTTGCCATTCTTCCATTCCGGTTGAACAAAATCAGCAGGGACAAATTCGCGAGGGCCGTGAGCAAAAAACGGACATGAGTAAGATGAAAGTGAGAAAAGATGAACTGGTTGCAGCGGGCGGAAATGATGGTGCAGAGAATTTGAGCCAGAGACCCGATTATTTCGATCCATCTGAAAATGCCAAGCAGGAACCTGTGAAAGTTGGTCCCAAAATCGGAAGAAATGATCCTTGTCCCTGCGGCAGTGGCAAAAAGTATAAGCATTGTCATGGTAAAGATGCAGCCTGATGGATATTGCTTCTTGCATAGACCATACGCTTCTTAAACAAACTACCACATTACCAGAGATTCAAAAACTTTGCGAGGACGCGATTCAGTATCGCTTCGCTGCAGTTTGCGTACCTCCACTATTCGTGAAGTTTGCCAAAAAATTTTTGTCAGAATCTAATATTAAAATTGCCACTGTAATTGGTTTTCCTCTCGGCTATAGCGCCATAGAAGCAAAACTGGCTGAAACGCTTTTAGCAATTGTTGATGGAGCTGATGAACTTGATATGGTAATTAATGTATCCGCCATAAAAAATAATGATTGGGTATACCTTGCCAATGAAATCAATACCATACTGCCCGTAGTCAGAAATGAAAATAAAATCATCAAAATCATAATAGAATCCGGAGTTCTTACTGACGATGAAATCATTAAGTGCTGCGGTTTGTATGGTCCTGCCGGAGTAGATTACCTCAAAACTTCTTCCGGCTTCGCTGAAAAAGGAGCAACTGTGGAAGCCGTGCAACTCATGAGGAAGCATTTACCGTCTCATATAAAGATAAAAGCCTCAGGAGGCATTAGAAATTACGAATTTGCCCAAAAACTCATTGATGCCGGGGCCGAAAGAATAGGAAGCAGCGCTTCTGTGGAGATTGTTAAGCAATCGCTACAAAAACTGGCATGAATTTGATATTATTGTTTCAGATATGAAAAGACTGACCATTTCAATCTTATCCATTTTAGGGTTCGCATACGTACAGGCCCAAACGGGACCTGGCGATTCAACAAAAAATTCGGTGATTGTTCATAAAGATCCAAGGGTTGACTTACTCGTGAATAAAGAAAATGAAATCAACCAGGAGGTTTACCTGAGCACCAAACATACCCTCCAGGGCTTTAGGGTCCAGGTAACGAACACGAATGACCGAAGTAAAGCACTTGCTGTTAAAACAAAACTTCTTCAGGAGTTCCCCGACGAAAGCACTTACCTCATTTATCAATCCCCATACTTCAAAATTCAAATAGGAAACTGCAAGACTCATAAGGATGCAGAAGACCTGAAAAAACTCGTTAATAAATTTTACCCCGCAGATGTATTCATAGTCCCCGCGGTTATTGAAATAAAACCGGGCAAGGATGATGAAGTCTCACAATAACTTTTCCAGATCACAATGTTGGCTTCCTGAATTGCAGCAGTAGGTTTTCCATTCGTATATTCGCACCATGTTAAAAGAAAAGATCAGGGGACTGGCAACTAAATACGCCGCTGATTTTATTGAAGTCCGCCATTATCTCCATGCAAATCCGGAACTGAGTTACCAGGAATTTGAAACTTCTAAATTCATTCAAAACAAACTGAATGAATTCGGAATTTCTTTCCGCATTATGGCAACAACCGGGGTTGTGGGAATTATTGAAGGAAAAAATCCGTCCAAAAGAACTATCGCATTGCGTGCCGACATGGACGCGCTGCCAATCCAGGAAGAGAACCATGTATCATATAAATCAAAAAATGCCGGCATCATGCATGCATGCGGGCATGATGTTCATACCACATGTCTTTTAGGTGCGGCAAAAATTTTGAGTGAATTGAAATCCGAATGGGAAGGGACCGTGAAATTAATTTTTCAACCAGGTGAAGAAAGAAATCCCGGTGGTGCAAGCATTTTAATTAAAGAAGGCGTTCTGGAAAATCCTAAACCCCAGGCCATATTTGGATTACATGTTCATCCGCAACTTGAAACGGGAAAACTCAGTTTTAGAAGTGGCAAGGTAATGGCGAGCGCAGATGAACTTTATATAACTATTCGAAGCAAAGGCGGCCATGCTGCGGCTCCTCAATCCACTGCAGATACTATCCTGATTGCATCTCAGCTCATCGTGAGCCTGCAACAAATTATCAGCAGAAATCGCGATCCATTCTCCCCATCTGTTTTATCTATCACATCTTTCCAGGGTGGACACACTACCAATGTAATTCCCAGCGAAGTAAAACTTATGGGAACCTTCCGCGCCATGGATGAAAAATGGAGATTTAAAGCACATGAATTAATCCGCAAGCAGGCAACAGAACTTGTTCATAGCATGGGAGCGGAAATCGATCTTATAATTGATGTGGGTTATCCCACCGTTTATAACAATGAACAATTAAATTCAGTATCGAGGGTGCTTGCAGAGAACTATTTAGGCCCGGAAAATATTTTGGAAACGGAATTGAGGATGGGCGCAGAAGATTTTGGATATTACTCTCAGGTTATTCCAGGATGTTTTTACAGATTGGGTTCCGGCAATCTTGCTAAAGGAATAAGCGCAGGCGTGCATACGCCCACTTTTAACATCGACGAAAATGCTATCGAAGTGGGTATGGGCATGATGGCCTGGCTCGGAGCCAGGGTTGATTTCCCTTCGAAATAATCGAATTAAACTCTCACCTTACTTCTCAAACTGGTTCTCGCTTTTTGATAATCGAGTCCAAGCTGGCTTAATATCGCGTATGCCTTTGTGTTATTATTTCGAAGAATGGAAAGGAGTAAATGTTCGGTGTCAATTGAGGAATTTCCAAATTCTCTCGCCTCCAAAATCATCCCTCTCACAATTTGTTCGGCCTCCTCATTCAAAGTAAATTTTAGTTTTTGGAAGAAATTCTTGATTTGAATAATCTTCATATTTCCCTTTGGGGATTGATCAGCCCTTGTTTTTATTCCTGTTTCCAAAGCCTTCTTAAGCGTTGAGATTTCGATATGACTATTCCTCAAAAGCTCCAGCGCATTGTTATCACTTTCTTTTATCAATCCAAGCAACAAATGTTCCGGACCGATGTATCGGGTGCCAAGTCGCATGGATTCTTCCATACCGAGTGAAAACGATTCTTTTACCTGTCGGGAGAAGTTATTCCTCATAGCTTTTCATTTTGTTGATGAATAATGCCGGGCTGCAATCGTTTCTAATATCCAATTCAATTCTTAGTAAGGAGAACTGAATCGAGTCAGTGATACAAAAGATTTTTGTCTGGTCGAAATTCAGAACCATCCGGATTTGCCGGTATCAGGGAATTAATTCACTTTTTGTTCCTTAATCTCGAAAATCATTCTTTCAGGATCCTGCCCCTGTGGTACATCTTTCTCTCCGTAAAATGTAATCTTGCCACCTTTTGCTTCCAGTTTAAATACAAGATTCATTTCTCTTGTTTCGCCTCCATCCTTTTTTAACAGGGCTGCAGATTTGAAGGTGTAAATTCCGTCGGTATAATTACCAGTCATTTTGCAATTCTTCTCACTAAGTGGTCCTGCAATTTCCACAGATCCGCCTTCTGGTGGTACTGCATTGATCTTAATGCTGTCTTTTGTAATGAGAATATCCACCGGCATATTTTGTTCTTCCGCGGTGGACCCATCAGGATTAGCGCGAATGGTTTTTTCGCATTTAATTTTTACTTGTTTGTCGCATTGAGCCTGAGCTGAAATAGTGCCTACAATTAAAATCAGCATTCCTAAAATGTATCTTTTCATAAACCAAAATTTATCGATGTGATAGAATATAATTCTCGTCTTTTAACCTCTCTCCTTTCTTCTGGTCATATAAATCAATCCAAATACCGACACTACAGTGAACCAGATAGTAGAATTTATCATTACAGAATTTGCGGTTCCAGGTTTTAATCCCGGATTTTTAAAATATACCAGGACGGAATAGATGTACGGGTAATAATTAATGTGCTCCCAGGAACGAATTATGAAACCTGAAATCAATAGGCCCACACCAATCCCAATCGGTACAATTATATTTTTGAACCGTAAACTCAAAAAATACTGAATGCCAATCATGGCCATTATGGACAAATACAATTTGCCCGAGATTAACATCATGTTCGACAATGGAATTTCCTGTTTGAAAAAGCCATAGCCTGACCTGACCAAATTAATGGCCCATGCACTCAGAACTATAAACAGGTTGAAGAGAAAGAAACAAAGGAGGATCAGCACTAAGATAACAATTAATTTCGAAAAAAAAATATCCGCTACTGATCTTGGGGTGGCATAAACTTGTTTCCAGGTGTTATTTCTGTATTCAATCTGCGTTACCAGTCCGGTCACAAGGATCACATACATCACCAATAAAAAAGCGGAAGCAACGGACCAGTTATCATCAATATATCCTGCCCAACCATTTTTGTCATAAATTTTCACGAATACATCAGGCCTGAATATGCATTTCAGAAAATTGATAAGGGGAACGAATGCCGCTCCCATTAATGTTAACCAAAACGCAGAAGACCTTTTAAGTTTTGTAAATTCCACTGCGATATTTCCTTTAAATCCTGCTGGCATATTATTCTGATGTGATTTGAATGAATAAATTTTCCAGGTCATTTTGCATCACAGCTACCTGGTAAACCTGAATTCCGCCATGCACTAATGCATGAGTTAGTTGGGCAACACGCTCTTTTGTTTCAAATTCGAGGAGAATTTTTTTGCCATTTATCTCCTTCACCGGGAATAAACTCTTCACTAATTCTCCAGCCTTTTGTGTATCATTTACTTCCACTTCAACTGTTGACTGTCGGGATTTAAGCTGTTGCAATTGCGACAGCGATCCCTGGAACAGGAGGTTCCCTTTATTTATAATGCCAACATGGGTAGCCATTTTTTCAACTTCACTCAACAAATGGCTCGATACCACAATGGTTTTACCAAAATCTTTATTGAGTTTATTTATTAATTCTCTTGTTTGAATGATTCCACCCGGATCGAGTCCGTTCGTAGGTTCATCCAGTATCAATAATTCAGGATCATGAAGCAGTGCAATCGCAATTGCGAGCTTCTGTTTCATACCCAAAGAATAATTCTTTGCTTTTTTACCTCCAGCCGCAGTAAGTTTTACTATATCTAATACTTCAGCAATGCGGCTTCGGTTACATCCGTAAGTTTTCCGGAAAAGTTCCAGGTTCTCTTTTCCGGTTAGATGACCATAAATAGAAGGTTGTTCAATGAGAGAACCGAGCCGGGAAAGAGTTTGAATTCTGTTCTTCGAAAAGTCTTTCCCGAAAATTTCAATCAGTCCCCTTTGCTTTCTCAACAAACCTAAAATCAGGCGAAGGGTTGTAGTTTTACCTGCTCCGTTTGGTCCAAGAAATCCATAGACACTTCCTTTCGGTATCTTCAAATTCAAATCATTGAGGATCTTCTCGCCTTTGGAGAATTCATATGACAGGCTCCTGGTTTCTATCAGGTAGTCACCCATATTTGATTATGTTTTTAAAAAATTATTCGGGCAGGAACAAAATGTGAGGCTCGTGACTAACTGCGGGGTAAGCAGTAGTTTGGTTTAGTTGAACCTTAACAGGCTTAGCTGTGTGAGGTTTACCATCGCGATCTGAAAATGATTGCATTCTATTATAAACAACAATGAATAAACCGAGTAGAGCGATCACCATCATTACCCCAGACAAATTCCGTTTCATACAAGATTATTTTTGGTTTACTATTATTTATTTCTGAACACCTTTTTTCATGAGTGCATTCCATACTCCACCATCTGCTTCAATCCGGGCACTGTCGGAGATATTAATTTTTCCAAACTGCAGAATCTTTCCTCTCTCATTTACATTCAAACTGGATTTGTCCATGAGATCCAGGTTGAGTGTACCAATTGAAGCTCTGTCTGATAATTCGAATGAGCTTTCATTTAATACCCTTACATCAGCAGAATCAAGTTTTGAGTCGATATGAAACTGACTTCCATTATCAATCAGGGCAGACAAATATTTTAAGTTCGAATCATTGAGCCACAAGCTGCCATTCTTCAATTCAAACTTTGTAGTAGTGGGACAATAGATATCCATGGGGATCCAGTCTCTTCCGCGGCCCTGATCTTTTTTACGTACCTCCAGGCGATCACCTTTTAAATCGTAAGTGACATAAGAAGTGTCATCGTGGTTGATGCGAAGTCCAAAGCTGTCAGAGATCACAATATTTACTCCGTTCAATCCGGTTAGTTCTACGGTGCTGAATTTTTGAACTGCTTTATAGTCTCTTTCCTTTTCGCGCAATTGTTCTTCTGTAATAAATGAATTGGCTTTCAATTTTGCGTACAATCCCAACTGGTTTGCCGTAAACACTACAAGCAAAAAGCAAGCGAGTCCTAACAAAATTTTATTACTGGTTTTCATACCTCTTGTTTATAGTGTTAAGCGAAGTTTTGTTTTACGAAATTTTCAAATTTGGGTCTTAGTTCTTCCACGTTCATGTTCAGCAGGTACATATTCCTAAATACTCCGGGAAGATCTTTTTGAGTGAATTCTTCTTTGCGATATACAATTGCATTGTTCAATGCATTGGCAGAAACAAAGAATCCAATTCCCCTTTGGTTATAAATGATTTCCTGTTGCTGAAGAAAATCATATGTACGCATTACAGTATTGGGGTTCACTTCCAGCGAAACGGCCAGCTCCCTTACTGAGGGAATTCTTTCTTCGGGCTTCCATTCCTTCAACAGTATCTTTTCGCACACATAATCCGCGATCTGTAGGTAAATGGCTTGTGTATCTTTAAATTGCATGATTAACTTTTTTTGTTGAGTGGTCTAAATCTCCTTTTCTTTCAGTCTGAAATAAGCTGCCACCCAAAAGATCGGCACCCACATATACTTCAGTAGAAATAATTCTGTTTTATCTACCCATGTACCCAGTTGATAAATTTTTACTACGTTTCCTTCGTACATTCTCAGACTTGTGAGATCATAAGCCCCGGCATTGTGAGGAATCAAAGCTTTGGTAACAAGATTCATATAAATCCCAAACAGCACGATGAAAAGAAATCCTGCAATCGCCGTTTTGATAAAACTGAATCTTTCAAAATAAACCGACCCGAGAATAAATAATGCCTGAACAGAGAAGAAAATATAGATCGCAGCCCTCATTGGTTCATTCATGCCTGGCATTTTTCGAATCGTTACATTCGGCTTCATAGAAATAAGCCATAAAGTAATCGGCTGAATGATGTAGAAACAGGCGACATAAACCAATACAAAAAGAATGGTGGAATAAATGATGCCGCAAATGAGTTTCTCGAGATGGGTGGCCGGCACCGAGAGCCAGTAAATTCCCTTTGGCCTTTCAGAGAGTGATCCAAACGTGATGCTCGCGAATATTAATCCGAACATAAATAAACCCACCCAGAACATCACGTAAGTCTCAGTCTCATCATAATAAGGTCCGCTAACTCCTGCCCAGAAAAAGAAAACCATTGCCATCAGACCAAATAAAGCCACAATACCCAGCGTGTACAATTTGCTATTATCGAACCATTGTTTCTTAATAAGCATCCAAAGCCTTGTAAAATTTAGCGCATTATTCATGTTGAATATCTTTATCAGTTAAAAACAGATTGAATAGAATCCCGGTTTGTCACGATGGCTTTATACAGCATTTCCAGGTCTAACTTACTTTCTTCGCCTTCAGAATTGCGTGTGATAATAGCATTGCCTTTCAATGAACTTTCGCTGTATAAAGCCGTCTTGATTTCTTCGTGATCAAATGAAATCTTAAAATTTAGTTTCGTCGTGATCTGATCAACGGTTTGGTCGAACAGAATAGTTCCATGATCTATGATCGTAATCCTGTCAATTAAATTTTCGAGATCCTTTACCTGGTGGGTGCTTATAATAATGCACTTGTTTTCGTCGAGAGCTCCTGCCATTACTTTTCTAAACTGACTCTTACTCATAATATCCAGTCCGTTCGTAGGTTCATCCATCAGTAATAATGAAGTGTTACAAGCCAGTCCAAAACTGATCAGGGTCTTCTTCTTTTGTCCATAACTCATGTTCTGAATGGTGCTGTCGGTAGGAATATCAAATTCGCGGATATAACCGTCGAATTGCGACTTGCTGAATCTTGGATAAAAAGGAGCATTGTATGCTACCAGTTTTTCCAGGGAGATGTTAGGCAGAAAAAACTCCTCAGCCACCATAAATACATCCTGCAAAAAAGCGGGCTCGCGTTTCCCGGGATCAAATCCCATCACCTCCAGTTTCCCCTGGTCCGGGAACAGGAGCCCACCGATGTTTCTTAATAATGTCGACTTACCAGTGCCATTCTTTCCTAATAATCCATAAATATGTCCTGCTTTCAAATCCAGGCTAAGACCCGTAAAAACCTTCTTGCGACGATATGCAAAGTGCAGATTTTGAATCGATACCATGTTTAGTGCTTTAGTGTACTATTGTATTAGTACACTACAAAGATAATACGAGTTTTCAGACTTCCAAATGTTTTTAAAAAAAAATTTAAGATTTATTATTTGAGGTGGAATAGGGGCAAACCTGGAAAATCAAGAATAGAATAAATATCTGTTTTTCGGATAATTTATTCTAATTTTGAAAATGTTATTAGATTTGCCGCCACAGATAAAATATGGTTATTATATCCAAGGCAATAATTCTAGCCTTTGCACAAAAGCACCCGGATGTTCTAATTGCTTTAAAAAATGGTACACTGAAACAAAGTCTGCCGACTGGAAGAGTTTTAATGAATTAAAAAAGACCTTTCATACTGCAGATAGCGTGGGTAATGACAGATATGTTTTTGACATTAAAGGAAACAAGTATCGTTTAATTGCATTAATAATTTTTAAAGTAAGAACTGTATTTATTCTTTTTATAGGCACGCATAGTGAATACGACAATATTGAAGCAGATAAAATCTCGTTTAAAAAAAAGAAGCATGAAATACGAAATAAATTCTAAAAGAGAATACCATCAAACCATGCTCGACATATTTAAGTTGATGGATAAAGGAGAATCCAATTTGTCGACAACCGAGCTTAAGAAACTCGCGGCGATGTCGGCTGCAGCTGAAAAATATGAAGATGAAGAATTAGGACTCAAGCCGGCAAAATCCCCTCAAACAGTTCTTGAAGCGATTGAATTGAAAATGTTCGAAAACAAATTAAACCAAACGAAACTGGCTACAAAAATTGGGATCAGGCAATCAAAGCTTTCAGAAATTCTATCTGGCAAGCGTAAGCCCGACATTCCCTTTCTAAAAGCCATTCACAAAGCATTAAATATTGATGCTAAATTTTTACTCGAGCATGCCTGAATAGAGAAAAAAAATTGCGGGGCCTGACTGGACCCGCAATTCACCTCATATAATAAGGTACGCTATTTCAAATGGAACCTGATACTGCCATTCGTCTTCAGGTCGGCATCTACCCTAACCTGGTAGATCTTCCCATCTGCAGTCACCCTCATATATGCTGTATTTGGAGGAACCGATCCCAGGTTTTCAGCAAACATTACCAGTTCATTGTTTTTGCCTTTCTCTGCTTTTAATTTCATGGTATAAGGTTTGTCAGTAAGATCTTTCTTCGACACAACAACTTCCCCATTAAAATAAATCGTAACCTGGTCGCCATCTACCTCGGCATTATCATACAGATCAACTGTGATCTCAGGCTGCGAAATAACAATCGTCTGAATCACCTTATTGGGGCGGTTAGCCGTTGACGTTGCTTTGGCTGCATCAGCATAACTCTCAGGCATCATTACCGCAGTAAATTCATTCTTTGAATTTAAAAGCATTTTGGCTGCATCCTGTACATCCTTAATTGTAAGTTTATCTACATACTGATCATAGTTCACAAAACGATCCAAGCTTCCTCCATCAACTTTAGCATCCATCAAACTTGCCAGCCACGCTTCATTTTGCTTTATCTCATCTTTATGTGCTTCGTGCCACTGTTGTTTTACTTTATCAAGGTTTTTTTGAGAAGGTCCGTTCTTCTGAATATCCTCAATTTCTTTTGCCATAGCTTTTAATAATGTATCCACTTTCTCCGGTCCACATGGCAGCTGCACCACAAACTGATAATTTGGATAAGGCGTTTTTTCCAGGCCACCACGAATTCCTCCACCATAAATGCCCTGGATCTTTTCCCTCAATTCTTCAATAATGCGAATATTCAAAACTTCTGTAACTGCCTGAGCTTTCAAGTCAAGGTCTTCACTGTAGGGAACCTCTCCATTATAAAATGAAATGATAAGACTCTTCTCTTCCTTACCCTTGTACACATTTAGATTTTGTTTCCCGGTTACAGGGCGAACTTTTTGATCAACGTAATTGAATTTTTTATTTGTAGTTGGCAGGCTTGCAATATAAGTTTCGATTAGAGGAACGATGGAATCCGTTTTGAAACTTCCCACAATTACAAACTGCATTCCGCTTAAATCGCCAAGCCTCTCCTTATAAATTTGCATGGCCCTGTCCACATTTATTTTATCAAAAAAATCAGACTTCGGCACTGCAATTGGAGCAAGGGGATTATTTGCATAAAGAACTTTAAACATGGTATCAATAAATGCTGCCTGGGGATTGGATCCAATCATGGCAAACTGAGATTTATTTTTCTGCACAAAAGATCTGAAAAGAGATGTGTCCTTGCGCGGTTGTGTTAATTTCAAATACACCAGCTGGAACATGGTTTCCAAATCTTTCACTGTTGAGTTACCACTAATTCCTTCTTTGTCACCACTAATAGATGCGTTTGCAGAAACTGTTTTACCCGCCAGCGCTTTTTGAAGATCTGTCGGAGAAAAATCTCCATAACCCATCGCGTTTACCACATTAACTGCATAGTTGGCATTGTATTTATCATCCAGGCCATAATTGCTGATTCCTCCATAACGTGAACCCTGCATGAGAATCTGATCATTTTTAAAATCAGTCGGCTTAAGCGTTACAGAAATTCCATTTGATAATTTCAATTCAGTAGAACCAGATTTAGCATCCACTGTCTTGGAAATTACTTTCCCTGCCTGCGGTTTTACCTTGAGCAATTGTGATGAAACTATTTTTTCTTCGTATGGTTTTAAATCAGACTTTTCTGCAGCAGCAACCGCGTTCACCATTTCTGGTCCGGTCGGCAATTGAAAATTTTCTTTTTCAGGGCCTCTTAATGAAACAAAATAATTTTGCTTTCCCCTGATTTTGTCAGCTTCACTATTTACTTCCTGCAGGGTGATACTCGGTACAAAATTTTTCACTATATAATATTCTGCTTCTATCCCGGGAGATGGCTCCTGGTCCAGGAAATTTCTGACGTACTCATCAACATATAAAGAGGATTCAGTCTTATCTCTGTCATTATATGCTCTTTCGTAAGAAGCAAGCATATTTTTCTTTGCGCGATCCAATTCTGCATCCGTGAAACCATATTTTTTTACTCTTTCTACTTCCTCAACAGCGGCTTTTAACGCAATAGATGGTTGCTTATCACCGGAACCTGCAGAAACACCAAAATTTTCATAGCCTCTTGCAAAACCTCCAAATTCAGCACTCGCAAATACAAATGGCGGGTTTTCTTTTTGAGTGAGCTCCTGCAATCTTCGGTTAAGCATGGTTGTGAAAAGATTTTTTGTAAGGTCCTTTCTATAATCGCCATAGGTAACAGAAGGATCATGCTTGTACGCCGGATAATCGACATTAATTTGATAACGCACGCCTTCTTTATCAGTAGCAATCATGGCATCGCTACTATCGTAAGGTGGGACTGTCGCATATTTTCTGGGACGTTCATTGGCGGGATTCGTCAATCCACTAAAATGCTTTTTCACCATTGCTTCAGCATCTTCAACAGAGATATCTCCCACCACTATCACCGCCATCAGGTCCGGGCGATACCAGTCACGATAAAATCTGCGCAAAACATCATACTTAAAAGTTTTGATGATACTATCTTTTCCTATCGGAAGTCGCTCTGCATATAGAGAACCCTTCAACAGTTTGGGTAGAATTTTGTTGAACATTCTTTCTCCGGCGCCTTTGCCCAGCCGACTTTCTTCAAGAATGATGGGCCTTTCACCATCAATATCATCATCGTTATAAGTCACGTTGTGGGCCCAGTCTTCCAAAACCCTGAATCCTTTTTCAAGATTATCCGGCTTATCTGTTGGAATGGGTAAAATATAAACAGTTTCATCAAAGCTCGTATAGGCATTAAGGTCATTTCCAAATCCCACACCTATTTCCTGAAGGAATGAAACGATATCATTCTTTTTGAAATTTTTAGTTCCGTTAAACGCCATATGCTCCGCCATGTGGGCCAAACCCAACTGATCCGGATCCTCGCATATTGAACCTGCATTCACAACCAGCCTGAGTTCAACTTTTTGCTCTGGCTTTTTATTGGTCTTTATATAATAGGTAAGTCCGTTTGGCAGTTTACCAACATGCACCTGGGGATTGAGGGGCATTTTATCATTGAGATTATATTGAGCCTGAGCCCATCCGCAAACAAGTATTAAGGCGGTTAAGATGAGCGTTCTTCTTCGGATAAATAGCTGACAACTCATAGGTCGATGTTTTATTTTCAAATATAGGGAAAGCTATACTCTGTGTGTCCCCGTTCAACCATCTTCCTTGTTAGGTCATCCAAGTGGTTTTTACTTAAATTGCGGCCATTAGAATAATAAATATGCAAAAAGAACTGCGTAGACAACAGGCCTTAGAGTATCATGCAAAGGGAAGACCGGGTAAAATTGAAGTTGTTCCGACCAAAGAAGCAAAGACTCAAAGAGATTTATCCCTTGCCTATTCGCCTGGAGTTGCTGAACCTTGTAAAGAAATTAGCCAGGATCCAGAGAGTGTTTACAAATACACGGCAAAAGGAAACCTGGTGGCCGTGATTAGTAATGGTACTGCTGTGTTAGGACTTGGAGATATCGGCCCGGAAGCTGGCAAACCGGTTATGGAAGGAAAAGGTGTACTGTTCAAAATATTTGCCGACATAGACGTTTTCGATATTGAGATCAATGAAAAAGATCCTGAAAAATTTGTTCAGATTGTTAAATCGCTGGAGCCAACATTTGGGGGCATTAACCTGGAAGATATAAAAGCACCAGAGTGTTTTTATATCGAACAGACATTAAAAAAAGAGATGCATATTCCTGTGATGCATGATGATCAGCACGGAACAGCCATTATTAGTTCTGCAGCATTGATTAATGCACTGGAATTGCAGGGAAAGAAAATTGACAGAGCAAAATTCGTTGTTAATGGCGCAGGAGCTGCTGCAATCGCCTGTGTTCTTTTATATGAAGAATTGGGTGCGAAGCCTGAAAATTTTATTTTGTTCGATCGCAAAGGCGCGCTTCATTCTGAGAGAACAGATCTTGACCCGACCAAAAAACATTTTGCCACAACCAAGAAAAAAGACATAACACTGGAAGAAGCGATGAAAGGAGCCGATGTATTTATCGGTTTGAGTGCAGGCAATGTAGTGAGTCCGGAAATGGTAAAAAGTATGGCAAAAAATGCCATTGTATTTGCGATGGCCAATCCCGATCCGGAAATAAGCTGGGAAGCGGCTACGGCTGCCCGAAAGGATATTATTATGGCAACCGGAAGAACAGATTATCCCAACCAGGTAAATAATGTACTGGGCTTCCCTTATATTTTTAGAGGTGCGCTCGATGTAAGAGCAACAACCATTAACGAAGAAATGAAGATGGCCGCGGTGAGGGCATTAGCCGAACTTGCGAAGACTCCAGTTCCTGACATTGTAAATATGGCCTACAATGAAAAAAATATTTCATTTGGACCCAATTATATCATTCCAAAACCGCTCGATCCCCGTTTAATTTCAACTGTTTCACCAGCAGTTGCACGTGCAGCAATGGAATCTGGCGTTGCCAAACACCCAATAGAAGATTGGGAAAGATATACGGCTGAATTGGATCGCAGGCTTGGAAATGACAACCAGTTGTTCAGGGTGATTGGAAGCAAAGCGAGAAAAGATCCTAAACGAGTGGTATTTGCCGAAGCTGATAATGTGAAAATTTTGAAAGCAGCTCAAATTGCACTTGATGACGGTATCGCATACCCGATTTTATTGGGAGAAGAAAGGAAAATCAGAACAATAGCATTTGAAAATCATATTGACCTTGAAGGTATTCCTATCATTGATCCCAGGGCAGATGACCTGGAGGCCAAGCGCCAGGAATATGCAGAAATTTATTTTAAGAAGCGTCAGCGTCGCGGTGTAAATCAGTATGAGGCCTACAAATCCATGCGTGACCGTATTCGTTTCGCATGCATGATGACTGAAACCGGAGAAGCAGATGCAGTGATTGGCGGACTCACACGTAACTATCCTGAAACCGTTAGACCTGCTTTGCAAGTGGTGGGCAAGGAACCCGGAGTGAAAAAAATTGCCGGCATGTATATCGTGCTCACTAAGCAAGGACCTTTGTTCCTTGCAGATACAACCGTAAATTTTAATCCTACTTCCGAAGAACTTGCTGATATTACTTTAATGGTCGCAAAAGAATTGCGCATGTTCGGAATTACGCCCCGTATTGCCATGCTTAGCTATTCCAACTTCGGAACCAGCAACACTCCTGAAGCTATTTTAGTAAGGGAAGCCCGTGAAATTGTGAAACAGAAAAGCCCCGGTTTAATTGTCGACGGCGAAATACAGGGTATCCTGGCATTCAATAAAGAAATTCTCAGAGACAATTATCCGTTTAGTGAGCTGGTTCACGGCGACGTGAATACGTTGATCTTCCCAAATCTTAGCGCTGGTAATATTGCCTATAACCTATTGCAGGAAGTAGGCGGATTTGATGCAATTGGTCCAATTTTATTGGGTTTGAAACGCCCCGTTCATATTTTACAATTAGGCAGCTCCGTTAGAAGCATCATCAATATGGTGCTGATTGCGGTGCTCGATGCGCAGCATAAAACTAGTTCAGATACGCAGGAAGAGGTAAAGAAATCACCCTGGTGGAAACGACTCAAAAAAAATAAAGAAGCAGATGTTCAGGATGAATAAACCGATTTTACAAGTTTGTACTCTATTCGCAGGGTTAATTATATCAGCCTGCTCAGGTCATTCCATCAAAAAAAATTTAAACTCTGCAGGGGAAAAGGCCGGGGAAGCTGTTGGGGAAGTGGTGCATGGCGTGAGCAGCGGAGTTGAAAATGCATTTAGAGTTGAAATTAGCCTGTCTGATCATCTTAAAACATCAGGACTCGAACTGGGTAAAATTCAATTATCGAATGATAGCTCAGGCACCGACAACCTTTTGAATGTTTATGTAATTTTCAAAAAAGATTTCGATGGCTCAGTTACCTGCAAAGTTTTTGATAATAATGGACTGGAGATGGGAAGATCCACGGAAAAGGTACAGGGGAAGGTGGGGAACGCAAAATTTTTCGATTTCCATTTCGATAAACGCACCAATATCGACCGCGACAGCAAAATAACCATGGAATGAGTGAAAAGGATAAGATCAGAATTTCAAAAAAGAAATTATTTTATCCTGTCAGTAAAACTTTTAAAAAATATTTAAAGCGATATGGCAGGGAGGTGGATATCCCTGTTTCATATGATACCCTCAAACATTTCGAAAATTCAATTCCATATTTTGATAAGGCTGGCAAAGACACTCTTTGGGAAACTGTTTTTTATCATCCCACTCTTACAGATGAAATTCATTTTAATTTAAAACGCGTTTATTCTCTACTGAAGGCTGCAGGTCATTCACAGGCCGAAGAGCATTTACACATCGAAAGAATTGATTTTTGTGTGTTCGGAAATTCACAACCTTTTCGAATCAAGATCGTGAACAATTACAATGAGGTCTATGATTATTTTTATATTAAAAGGGCGGATGCTTCGCGAATATTCGGATTGGAACTTGAACATCTTCTTTCGCCTTATTGGATCAATTACCTTGTAGATGACAATACACTGGTGGAGGAACATATTGCGGGAATTCCCGGAGACATGTTTATTGAACAATTTTTACATCGTCCTGAATTCAACCCCAAAAGAATTGCAAAGGAGTTTGTGAAATTTAATGAGCGATGTTTTGTGAGGTTGTTGGGTGACATGCGCAGTTACAATTTTGTATTTGATATTACACAGGATTTCGACGATATCCAATTCAGGATACGCTCCATAGATTTTGACCAGCAGTCCTATGAGGGTCGAAAAAATTTATATCTACCGCAATTCTTTAAGGAAAACAAAGTATTTGTTGAGCTTGTTAGCCAGCATTTGAATCCCGAAGTAATTCAGCAATACCAGCAGGAGGAGCGCTCGCAGATCATCAGAAGAATTAAGTCGCAACGGCATAGATTGGGCAGTTTAAGATCAGCCATCGCTGCGGATGAACTGGCTCCTATAGAAAAAATCAGGCAACTTGCTGAAGAATTATCGACCTATTACCATAAAGAGCAATTTTTGAAATGCACGAATATGGCAGATTTACTTCGTTTGCACCTCCGCGAAATGATTATTGCCGATCTGAAAAAACAGTGATTCCTTATCTGTTTTCAGTTATTTTTGTTTCTTATAAATATACCAATGCACTTCTTCACACATTTTGGCCGCTACCTGCTCATGATTAAGGGAATGTTCACCAAACCGGAGAACTTTAAGATGTACTGGAAGGAACTTATGCACCAGTGCGTGGAAATAGGTATAGGCTCTTTGGGAATTGTAGTAGTGATTTCTGTATTTATCGGTGCTGTGTCAACAGTACAAACGGCTTATCAGTTAGTGAGTCCGATTATTCCCAAAAGTACCATTGCACAAATCGTTCGTGATACGGTGATCCTCGAATTTGCTCCAACTCTTACCTGTATCGTACTTGCGGGTGTGGTTGGCAGTAAGATTGCAAGTGAATTAGGTAATATGCGAGTGAGCGAACAAATCGATGCACTTGAAATTATGGGGATCAATACCAAGGCTTATCTCATCATGCCTAAAATATTATCTGCACTCATAGTAATTCCGCTGCTTGTAATAATCGCGGGAGTTTTAGGAGTTTGGGGTGGTCGTCTGGCAGGGAGTCTCGCTAATATTTTATCCAAAGACGAATTTGACAAGGGATTGCTAAGCGCATTTGTTCCTTATAACGTTACCTTTTCTTTGGCAAAAGCATATACGTTCGCTTTTATCATTTCAAGCATACCAGCCTACTATGGATATTTTGTAAAAGGTGGCGCACTGGAAATCGGTCGGGCAAGTACAAGCGCAGTTGTTGCGAGTTGTATTATGATATTATTTGCAGATTATGTTCTGGCAGCCGTGCTTTTGTAACCAAATTTGACTGAAGAGATTTATGATTGAATTAAAAAATATAAAAAAGAGTTTTGGCGACAATGTTGTGATTAATAACGTTAGTGCCGTCATGGAACCCGGAAAGGCTAATCTCATAATTGGCACGAGTGGTAGTGGAAAAACCGTTCTTATGAAATGTCTCGTGGGCCTGTTTGAGCCAGATAGTGGAGATATTTCATACGATGGAAAAGATTTTAATCAAATGAATGACGACGAGAGAAAAGAACTTCGTCAAAAAATCGGAATGCTTTTTCAGGGTTCGGCGCTATTTGATAGCATGACTGTTGAACAAAATGTAATGTTCCCGCTGGACATGTTCACTAAGGATTCTTATACCGATAAACTGAAAAGGGTAAACGAAGTTTTGGAAAGGGTGAACTTACAGGATGCCAACAAAAAATTTCCTGCCGAAATTAGCGGTGGTATGAAAAAAAGAGTGGGAATCGCCAGAGCAATTGTATTAAATCCCAAATATCTTTTCTGCGACGAGCCCAATTCGGGCCTGGATCCTCAAACCTCCCTGGTAATTGATAAACTGATACACGAAATCACCAAGGAATTCAATATGACAACAGTCGTGAACACGCACGACATGAACAGTGTAATGGAAATTGGTGAACACATTATTTACATGTACCAGGGACAAAAGGAATGGGAAGGAACCAATAAGGAAATTATTTTCAGCAAGAATAAATTACTCAATGATTTCATTTTCGCTTCAGAATTCTTGCAGGATGCGAAGGATATGCGGATGCTGGAAGTAAAAGGGAAGATTGCCAATGACAGGAATATGGATGACCTGCTCAAATAGAGCCAACCAGATATTTCAAATCAACAACAGCAGTTTCTTTAAAGAATGAAAAAAATCCTGATTGCATCGGTTGCCTTGCTTTTAGTAATCGCTTTATCGGCACACGAATTCTGGCTCGAACCTCAAAAATTTATTTGCAAGAGAGGTGAACCGATTCTTGTAAGATTCATGGTGGGAGAAAATTTTGAAGGTGAAAACTGGAATGGGAATCGATCCCTGGTAAACAGTCTGAAAATTTATTCCCAGGATTTTACTGATGATCTTACAGACGCACTTTCTGACAGTACCTCTGGTGACTCACTCAAATTGCAATATTTCGATGAAGGAGAATTATTACTAACCTATCAATCCAACAATAAATTCATTCAACTCGAAGCTTCTAAATTCAACGAATACCTTAAGGAAGAAGGGCTGGATTCGATCATCGGCCAAAGAAAATCCCGTAATGAAACTGATTCCTTAGGAAGGGAATCCTATCAGCGTAGCGTAAAGACTTTGATTCTGGTGGGAAATAAAACAAATGATGTCAGTAAGATGACCACTGATCTTCCGGTTGACATAGTTCCTCAATCCGACCCGTATTCAATCAAAAACAAACAGGATCTCAAAATAAAAATATTCTTCAATCAAAATCCTTTGCCAAACTCACTTGTAAAACTCTGGCATCGGGTTCATAATTCAACCGAACAAACTCAGTACATTACAAACGCAGATGGCGAAATTTCTGTGCCTGTTTCCACTACCGGAAAATATATGCTCACCACCGTCGTCATGCAAAGGCAACCTTCCGATTCCGCATCCCAGTGGCAGAGTTATTGGTCTAGTCTAACCTGGGGATACGAACACTAAATGTTGAAGGTTGAATGTTGAAGGTTTGTTGATGGTTGATGGCTGAAAGTTTGTTGAAGGTTAAGAGTTTAAGGTTCAGGGCTTGTTGTGGTATATAGGGTAGGATCTGAATAAGTGCTGAGTACTTTGCGCCTTAGCGTCTTTGCGAGAAATTAAAAGTATATAGTACCGGCAATTAGTCTCAGTCGACAACTAAGCGATTTATCTAGGTTCTAGGTACTTGGTACTCTAATCTTTCCAGCCTCTTTGCGCCTTAGCGTGAAATCTCTTGAAATGCCCTATTTTTGTCGCCTTAATATTAGAATTACAAACCATTTAACGCTCCGCTATGTCTGTTTTAGTGAATAAAAATTCCAAAATCATTGTTCAGGGTTTTACGGGAACTGAAGGCACATTTCACGCCACACAGATGATCGATTATGGAACGAACGTAGTGGGTGGAGTTACTCCGGGTAAAGGAGGTCAGTCACATATTGATCGCCCGGTTTTTAATACGGTTGCAGATGCAGTAAAACAAACCGGTGCCGATGTATCCATCATTTTTGTTCCGCCAGCATTTGCTGCAGATGCAGTAATGGAAGCTACTGACGCCGGAATCAAACTTGTTGTTTGTATCACAGAAGGAATTCCGGTGCAGGATATGGTGAAAGTGAAAAATTATTTGCTGGGCACGAGTACAAGATTAATCGGACCGAACTGTCCGGGTGTAATTACAGCCGACGAATGCAAAGTGGGAATCATGCCCGGATTTATTTTCAAGAAAGGAAAAATTGGTATCGTTTCTAAATCGGGAACGCTTACATATGAAGCAGCAGACCAGGTCGCAAAGGCAGGACTGGGAATTTCTACAGCTATAGGTATAGGTGGTGATCCAATCATTGGTACTACAACAAAAGAGGCTGTTGAATTATTTATGAAAGATGATGCCACAGAAGGTATTGTAATGATTGGTGAAATTGGTGGCGGCATGGAAGCAGAAGCTGCAAGATGGATCAAAGCCAACGGAACTAAACCTGTGGTTGGTTTTATTGCGGGACAAACAGCTCCTCCCGGGAGAAGAATGGGACATGCTGGTGCGATTGTAGGAGGTGCGGATGATACTGCCGCAGCAAAAATGAAAATTATGAGGGAATGTGGAATTAATGTGGTTGACAGTCCGGCCGACATTGGCAAAATGATGGCTGAAGTAATCGGTAAGACTGCATTTAAACCAGTTAAATTTTAATTTTTTAGTAAGAACATATTGCGGGCCCGAAGGAAACTTCGGGCTTTATTTTTGAATGGTGATCAGACTTAAATTATGCAAAGTTTAAGAGTTTTGCATCTTTATAAGTAACTGCTTTTTATATCTTGTATTTACCCAAATCTTCCATCAACACAAGAACAGCGCTATGAAATTTACCTGGCTTCGTTTGTATTATACTGTTGCATTTATCTTTTTCTATCATATTGCGTTTGCTCAGACTCCTAAGAATTATGAATCCCTCTGGAAAAAGGTTGATTCGCTTGCACAAAAAGGATTGAATAAGTCCGCGCTCAGTGCGACAAACAAGATTTATGATCAGGCGAAGAAAGATAAGAATGATGTGCAACTAATGAAGGCGCTAATTTTTCAAATGCATTTAAATATAGGATTGGAGGAAAACTGGGATATTAATAATCTCAAGAGAATTGAAAAGGAGATTGCAACAGCGAGCGAACCTGCTAAATCTATCCTGGAATCACTCGCAGCGGAGAATTATTGGAACTATTTTCAGTCAAATCGTTATAGACTTTACAACAGAACACAGACTAACAATTTTGTAAAAGATGACATTGCAACCTGGGGAATTGCTGATTTCCACAAAAGGATATCTGCTCTTTATTTAGCAAGCATCAAAGAAGATAAACTACTTCAACAAACAGGGTTAGAGAAATATGATCCGCTGATCTTAAAAGGCAATGCCAGGAGTCTACGACCGACTCTTTATGATATATTAGCGCATCGTGCCCTTGATTATTTTGAAAATGATGAAAGGGATGTTATTCGTCCGGCTTATCAATTTCAGATCAGGGAAAATGCCGCACTCCAACCTGCGGCAGATTTTGTAAACTTTAAATTTAAGTCACAAGATTCCACTTCTCTCCTCTTTCAGGCAATCTTGATCCATCAGAAATTATTGCGCTTTCATTTAGATGATAAGAAACCGGATGCTTTGGTTGATGAAGATTTGTTAAGGTTGCAATTTGTAAAACAATATTCAGTAATAAGTGAAAAAGATTCTGCCTATCGTATGGCGTTGAATCATATCATTTCGATTTATGAAAATGATTCTGTTTCTGCTGAAGTGAGATATGAATATGCAGACAGTTATGCCCAGGAAATCTTGAATAATGAATCAGAAGTTCCACCTTCCAAAGCGGGTTATTTAAAAATAGCAAAATCAATTTGCGATGAGACTATCAGTAAATTTCCAAAGACCCGGGGAGCCATTCAATGTCAAAATCTTTTAAATCAAATACTTCAAACAAAAGTCTCAACTACTGTAGAGCTCGTAAATCTTCCTAATGAACCTTTTCGAGCGCTCGTCAAATACAAAAATATTTCAAAGGTTTTTTTGAGACTTATTAAGTATGACCGACAATTAGAGGGCGAAATTGGATCCACATACCAGGATTCATACTGGAAAAAATTAATTCAGATTCCATCTCTCAAAAGTTGGGAACAATCAATTCCACGCACAGAAGATTATTTGTCACATAGTGTAGAAATTAAAGTCGATGCATTACCTGTGGGTGAATATGCTTTGATCAGTGGTGACCGCCCAAATTTTTCTGATTCAAATGCTGTGTTAAGTCAGGTAAATTTTTATGTATCTGGAATCTCAATTGTTGGCAAAGGAAATGAATATTTTTTGCTAGATAGAAAAGAAGGCAACCCACTTGCTGGGGCTGAGGTTCAAATTTGGGAAGAAACTTATGATTATAATAAAAGTCAAAACAAACTCATAAAAGCTGAGAAAATTAAAAGTGATCTAAAAGGTTATTTTAAGATTAAAGGCGCCCAAATAAATTCGAGATCGGTTCGATTTGAAATCAATTACAAAGGAGATCATCTTTTCTTGCATAGTGAGAGCGAAAATGTTTTGGCTGAAGCTTATCAACGAGGAATTATTGAACCAGCGGCTTATAAGAATAGATTAGCCATTTTTACTGATCGAAGTATATATAGGCCCGGTCAAACTATTTTCTTAAAAGCAATTGGAATGATAGAAGACTCTGCGAATAAAAGCAGACTCATGAAAGCTGGAGAAAGCATTAAGATTTTCCTAATGAATCCAAATTACGTTGCAGTTGATTCTATCACTTTAAAGTTTAATGAATATGGTTCTGTAAATGGGAAGTTTCAGGCACCGTCAAATCAACTGAGCGGAACGTATCAGTTGCTTGCAAAAAATTATTCGCAAGGCAATACTTCGTTTTCCATCGAAGAATATAAAAGGCCTAAATTTTATGTTGAGTTGGATCAGCCTACAAATTCTTTTAGGTTGAACGATTCAATTAAATTAAATGGGACTGCAAAAGCTTATGCCGGAAACAATATCACTGGAGCAAAAGTTGAATATCGGGTAACGAGAACAGTAAGATTCAGTCCTTGGTTTGGATATTTCCAGAAGAGATTTCCTCGTAATGACCAAATGGAAATCGCCAATGGAGCTACTACAACGGATGAAAATGGAAAATTTAAAATCCCATTTATAGCAGTTCCCGATTTATCTGCGGATAAGACCAATGATCCGCAATTCAACTATGAAATTCACGTAACAGTTACTGACTTGAATGGCGAATCAAGGGAAGGGTCTTCCAATGTAACTGTCGGTTATAAATCCATTGAATTTGATCAGATAACGAATACTCAACCGATCGATGTCGACAGTTTAAAGACTATTCCAATCATCGCAAGAAATCTTGCTGGAATTCCTGTGTCCATAAAAGCAAGTATAAAAATTTATCAACTTAAATCTCCGGGGAGACTTATTCGAACCAGATACTGGTCGGAACCAGATCAATTCATCTATACAGAGCAGGAATTCATAAAATATTTCCCTATTGATGAATATAAAAATGAATCCGATTATCATGCCTGGGAAAAAGGGAGCATGGTATTCTCTGATACAATAACCACGAATTCATCCTCATCAATTAAAATTCCATTAGGTGCTCTTAAATCAGGAAAATATTTAATTGAATCATTTGCAAAAGATGAGAATGGTGAGGATATAAAAACAAGCAACTATTTTGAAGTGTACAATTCTAAAGAAACTACGCTTAGCTCGCCGGTATATTTAACAAGAAGGGTTATTAAAGGAACAGTTGAACCAGGTGAAACAGCAAAATGGCAATTTGGCACCAGCGCGCAAAATATTTATTTAATAAAAGAATCAAATAGAACACCTATAGATTCATCGAATCGATTCAGTATTGAGAAGCTAAATCAATCTATTCAGCAGGAATCAATCCCAGTGTATGAAAAAGACCGAGGAGGATTTGGAATCCAAATATTTTTTGTTAAGGATAATCGGTTTTTCAGTGCCATTTGGAATGTTGATGTTCCCTGGACCAATAAAGAGTTGTTGGTTTCACTTGCAACAAACAGGGACAAAATGGAACCTGGATCAAAGGAGAAATGGAAGTTGAAAATAGTCGGATATAAAAAGGAAAAAGTTGCTGCTGAAATTCTCAGTTCCATGTATGATGCGTCCCTCGACCAGTTTCAAATCCACAATTGGGATAAACCTAATTTAAGTCTATTTAATTATTTGGAAAGATATTGGGAATCAACCCAAGGATTTAGTTCATCCAACCCGTTTGATAAGGAAACGCCATATAATTCTATTGATATCATTGGAAAAATGTATGATTATTTAGACTTGTATCCATTACGTAATTACCCTATTTACGAAGAACTTCAAGCAACCAAAATTGCTTCTGAAGATTTGATCGTCAAACGCGCAAATAGCATACCGAGCTTGGCTTATTCGCTACCCACATTAAAAAAAGCTGAGGCTGAGGTTCTTGCTGATACTGCAGAGCTTCCAAATAAAGTTGCAGAACAAAAGAATATACAAAGTGTCATCCGCAAAGATTTCAACGAAACCGCTTTCTTTTTTCCTGATCTCAGAACGGATTCTTCAGGAGACGTAGAATTTTCATTCACCATGCCTGAAGCACTAACCACATGGAAATTTCAAGCGCTGGCACACACAAAAGATCTCGCTTTCGGATATCTCCAAAAATCCGTCATCACACAAAAGCAACTCATGGTTCAACCGAACCCGCCGAGGTTTCTGAGAGAAGGAGATAAAATTGATATTAGTACTAAGATTGCTAATTTGTCTGCAAAAGAAATTACAGGAAATGCAACACTTCAGTTACTCGATCCCGAAACCAATCAGCCAGTCGACGGCTGGTTCCAGAATATTTTCCCTGTACAATATTTTACAGTTGCATCAAATCAAAGCTCCGCTATAAATTTCAACATTACGGTTCCTTACAATTACAACAAACCTGTTTTGTATCGAATCATCGCAAAAGCTGGTGATTACAGCGACGGGGAAGAAAATGTTCTGCCTGTGCTTGCCAACCGCACCCTGGTAACCGAATCTTTCCCACTCAACATGAATGGAAAAACGCAGAAAGAATTCAAATTTGAAAAACTTCTTCAAAATAATAGTGAAACTTTACACAGTCAGTCCCTCACTGTTGAATTCAGTTCCAATCCTGCCTGGTATGTGGTTCAGGCTCTGCCCTATCTCATGGAATATCCATACGAGTGCGCCGAACAGTCTTTCAACCGCTATTATGCAAATGCAATCGCGACTAAAATTGCAAACAGTGCTCCCCGTGTAAAGGAAATTTTTGAATCCTGGAAAAATTCAGACACCAATGCATTCCTATCTAACCTCCAAAAGAACGAAGAACTGAAATCTGTTCTGGTTGAAGAAACACCATGGGTAATGGATGCGCAAAATGAATCTGCTCAAAAGAAAAATATTGGTTTGCTTTTCGACATGTTCAGAATGTCCAAAGAACTTCAATCAAATTTCAAAAAAGTATCCGACATGCAATCGCCCAATGGCGGATTCGTGTGGTTCAAGGGCGGTCCGGATGATCTTTACATCACTCAATACATTATGTCAGGAATCGGGCATCTTCAAAATTTAAAAGCTATTCCCCAGGATCAGACTAAAGAATGGAATGTAGTTATCAATAAAGGCATGCAATACCTGGATTCAAAAATAAAATCGAATTACGATGCTTTGGTTAAGTCGAAAGTCGATCTCAAACAAAATCACCTTTCCAATTATGAAGTGCAGTATTTGTATATGAGGAGTTTCTTTAAAGACAAGCCAGTCCCCTCTGGATCTGCAACTGCCTTTAATTATTATCTTTCGCAGGCAAAAAAATACTGGTTAAAACAAAGTAAATACATGCAGGGCATGATAGCACTTGCGCTTAACCGTAATGGAGATTCTAAAACCGCCTCAGCCATAATGGTTTCACTTCAAGAAAATTCAATTACAAACGAAGAGCTGGGAATGTACTGGAAAGAAAATCGTGGTGGATACTACTGGTATGAAGCACCAATTGAAACACAGGCTTTACTCATCGAAGCATTTAGTGAAATCGGATCCAATACAAAATCTGTAAGTGCTATGAAACTTTGGCTGCTCAAACAAAAGCAGACACAAAACTGGGGCACCACCAAAGCATCTGCTGAGGCTTGTTATGCATTTCTCATGAAAGGAAATGATTGGATACAATCTTCGCCTATTGTTGAAATAAATTTAGGTAATCAAAAAATTCAGTCGCCACAAAATGTTGAAGCAGGAACAGGATATATTAAGACTACAATTCCCGGTGCTGATGTAAAAAATGAAATGGGAAATATCCGGGTGGCAGTTACCACTAATTCAAAAGACAGTTCCACGCCATCCTGGGGAGCAGTCTACTGGCAATATTTTGAAAATCTCGATCAAATAGCACCCTCAAATTCTCCAATACAAATCCGCAAAAAATTATTCCTCCAAAAAAATTCCGATCGCGGACCCGTACTGGAACCAATCAATGATGATGAGGAATTAAAACCCGGCGACAAGATCATTGTGAGAATCGAATTGCAAGCAGACCGCGATATGGAGTATGTACACCTGAAGGACATGCGTGCTTCAGGAACAGAACCACTCAATGTTTTGAGCGGGTACAAATGGCAGGGCGGACTTGGCTATTATGAAACCACCAGGGACGCTAGTACCCATTTCTTTTTCAACTGGATCAACAAAGGAACTTACGTGTTCGAATACCCGCTTTTCGTTGCCCAGGCGGGAACTTTTTCCGTAGGCATCGCAACCATTCAATGTATGTATGCCCCCGAGTTTACAAGTCATTCCGAAGGATTGAAAATTCGCGTTCGAAACTAACCCTTAGAGGTTGAAAGTTCAGTATGATTTGTCTAGGTACTAGGTACTAAGTACTGAAATCTCTATTTTTGGTTATATGAGCAACGAACGTATTTACTCCATTCCCGCCAGGTTTCGGCGCGTGGAAAATCTTCATATTCTACTATGGCTGATTAAAGACGCCTGCTGGGCAACATCATTCAAAACGCTTGGCGTTTTTATGATCATTCCTACGCTTACAGTTGCGATTGTAATCACCTGGCAAACGAGAAAAATGCTAGCGGAATTAATTCATAATCTCGCAGTCGTTTTCTGGATCTCGGCAAACTGCCTATGGATGATTGGGGAATTCTTTGGTTGGGATGAAGGAAAATACGGACTGCGCCATATGGCACTCATTCCATTTGGTATCGGACTCGCCATACTTTTTTATTATTATATTTTCCTGGCCCCAAACCCGAGATTCAATAAAAAAATGCAGGAAAAAGCCGATGCACTGGTGAAAGAAGAATTGTCTCAGAACTAAAGTGAATTGGTTTCGCCGGCCTCGCTTGATACAATTACTGGAACCCGCTCTCGCGGATCCTGATTGAGCAAAGAACATAAAGCCAAATACAAATCGGGCATCTTCCTGTAAAATTGCTCAGGCTCTTCGAAAAACGTCTCAACTGAAACGGCCCAAAATTCATTGTAGTCCGTCGCTCCATACTTATCAAGCAATTCAAAATTTCCTTTCTGCATATTCCCAAAAATGGGTCTGGCTGTTTTTGAAAAAATTTTGAATCGATTTTGAAATTCATCATCTTCTCCGCTTGCAATTGAAAAATTCACGTATGCGAGGGCGTGAGCCATTTCATGAAGTCCCAAATTTTGTCCATCGCTATAATTCTCATACCCCTTCAAAAAATTATTCCATGACAAATAAATCCCCTTATTGTTTACATGACCCTGGAAAGGTGTTTGATAATATCCGAAATAATAATCCTCCTTGAGTAAATAAATAGTTTCGAAATATTCCATCAGGTAACCCCTCAAACCGAATGTGAGCTGAATGGCTGCACCCCCTACAAGAATGGGCACCTCTTCTATTGGATCCATTCCCACATACTCAAATTTTTTATCCTTCAAAAAATGTATGAGTCTTTTCAAAAAGCGATCCCTTTCACCCTGATCCAGATTCTTATAATATGCATTTTGCAGCGCCAGGACTACATCATATTTCGGACCATTCAAAACAAATTCCTTCTTAATATAACTGAGCACATGGCTCCTTCGGATCCATCCCCTGACCAATGGATAAAGGACAAGAAATACGAGTACAAGTGCCACAATTCCTACTGATAAATTCGTGTTATGCTTGTCAATGGCCGTTTGGCGGGCGAGTTCCTCACTCAGTTGTCTGCGCAGGCTGTCCAGGTGCAAACTATCACTAATCATTGTGAGCTGCTGATCAATGTCATTGGAGTTGACTGACAAATGGATCGAATCCTGGGGCATTTCAAAAGGGCAAATTAGGGGTCGAATATAAGCCATCTGTTGATACCTAAGTCCATTTCAATTACCTTTGCCGTCCTTGTGACTCTCCCTCCAGATAATTCATTGAATGGGAGGATTGGATATATCAGAAAAAATTAGGGAAACCATTTAAAATTTCTATTCAGATGTACAGGACGCATACCTGTGGTGAGTTAAGAAAATCGGACGCCGGCAAAGAAATTACTTTGGCCGGATGGGTACAGACCATTCGAAAATTTGGCGCTATTACGTTTATTGATCTCCGTGACCGTTATGGAATAACTCAGCTTTTGTTTGGCGAAGAACTCAATGATCAACTGAGTGCCTCGCCATTGGGAAGAGAATTTGTATTGCAGGTAAAAGGCACAGTTTCTGAAAGAAGCAATAAGAACCCAAATATTCCAACCGGCGATATCGAAGTTAAAATTGGTTCATTCAAAGTATTGAATAAATCAGTTACTCCTCCCTTTACGATTCAGGATGATACAGATGGTGGAGATGACCTGCGTATGAAATTTCGTTATCTCGATTTGCGCAGAAACGAAGTGAAGAAAAATATAGAATTGAGATATTCCGTCAATCGTGCAGCAAGAAACTATTTGCATGAGAAGAATTTCATGGATATCGAAACTCCATTTCTTATCAAGAGTACACCGGAAGGAGCCAGAGACTTTGTGGTTCCATCCAGAATGAATGCCGGGCAGTTTTATGCATTGCCGCAATCTCCCCAAACATTTAAACAATTACTAATGGTGAGCGGCTATGATCGCTATTACCAGGTTGTGAAATGTTTTAGGGACGAAGACCTGCGTGCTGATCGCCAGCCAGAGTTTACCCAAATCGACTGCGAAATGAGTTTCGTGGAGCAGGATGATATTCTCAACATGTTTGAAGGAATGATCAAACATATTTTCCAGGAAGTAAAAGGCATTGAAATCAAAGAGAAAGTGCAGAGAATGACCTGGGAAGATGCGATGTGGAACTATGGAAATGACAAACCGGATATCAGGTTTGAAATGAAAATTGCAAACCTTAAGTCTGCATTTCTAAAAGACGGAAAAATCCAGGCAACAGGTGAATTGATTAATAATGCAAATTTCAACGTATTCGATAAAGCAGAGACGGTAGTTGCCATTGCAGTTCCGGGTATTGCTGAATATTCCCGTAAACAAACAGACGAACTAACGGAATGGGTTAAACGCCCGCAAATTGGCATGCAGGGACTTGTCTATATTAAATGTGCCGCCGATGGAACATATAAAAGCAGCGTTGATAAATTTTACGATTCATCCAGATTAGAAGCGATCGCAAAATTTGCACACGCCAGGCCCGGTGATATGATATTTATTCTTGCTGGCGCCGAAGAAAGAACCCGTAAAGCAATCAGTGAACTGAGATTGGAAATGGGCCAAAGACTGGGCTTTAGAAAAAAAGATGAATTTAAATTATTGTGGGTTTTAGATTTTCCTTTGTTTGAATACAGTCCTGACGACAATCGTTGGGTTGCCAGGCATCATCCATTTACTGCACCGAAGCCCGATCACATTGAAATCATGATCAACAATAATCCCGTTATTGAAAATGCAGCAGAATATTTGAAGCATCCTTATTCAAATATCAAGGCTAATGCATACGATATGGTATTGAATGGAAATGAAATTGGCGGGGGATCCATCAGAATTTTCCAGAGAGATCTTCAGGAAAAAATGTTTGCTGCATTGGGCATGTCGAAGGAAGAATCACTACATAAATTTGGCTTCCTGTTAGGAGCTTTTGAATATGGTGCCCCACCGCACGGTGGAATCGCTTATGGTTTCGACAGACTCTGCGCCATACTGGGTGGCAGCGAAAGCATTCGGGATTTCATTGCATTTCCTAAAAATAACAGCGGACGTGATGTAATGCTGGATGCCCCAAGTACTATTGACGAAACACAATTGGAAGAACTTTCTATTCAACTCAGAACTCAAGATTTAAAATTTTAGAGATTGACAAACATTAGAAAAATGCTGGGCGTTGCAACTGTATTGTCGTGGATCAATATTGTTGTAGGCGGAATATTCTTATTTGTGCAACTTCTGGGATCAGTGATGATACCCGACGGTTCAGCAATGATTGTTCCCATCCTTTTAAGTGGCGCAATCATTCTTCATAGTTATGCGAGCATGCAATTGAGAAAAAGTATTGTAAATCCGAATATTCCTCTAAGCTCACAAACTCCTATTGGTATTCGCTTCATTGGATTCCTGGCGATGATCGCCGGAATCATTTTCATTTCAAGTTCTGTATGGAGCCTTCAGAATACTGCAGAAATTGTAAAACAGGCGAAGCTTCCTGATATGGCTCAATTGCCCAAAGGATTCAAGATTGAAAACTTCTTTAAATTTTTTGCAGTCGTTTTTATTTTGATTAGTGTAAGTATTATCCTGAACGTGCTGCTAAATTTCAGTCTGCTTAGATGGTATCTTTTTTCTAAGAAGCAAGAGAATAATTAGAATAGAGTACCAAGTACCGAGTACCAAGTACCTAGATCGCCGAGCGGCTGTCTCCAGGAGCTCCATAACGTATCTGTAAATTAATAAACGAGAATTTTCGTTGGGGCCTCTCGCAAAAACGCAATCCCGATAGCTATCGGGACGATTTGCATCGGGGTCGCAAAGACGCAAGTAGTTTGGGAACCTGGCACCAAAAAATAGCATCCCTTTAAGTCAGTTTTTTCATTAAATTGAGATATCAACGAAGTTGCACTCTGTATACCGGGGTTGCAACTTTTTTATTTATACCAAATCAAAGCTATGACCGGGGAACTTCTGTTTAAGGAATACTGCACTACTCCCAATGCCTGGGATGAAATGTGTGACAATGGGAGTATCCGCAATCATTACCAGCAGGTATTTCAATCACTTAGCCACCTTAACCAGGAGAACCTGAATCAAAAAGATCAGCTGGCTGGTGAACTTTTCATGAATCAGGGCATCACATTTACAGTCTACAGCGATAATAAAGGCATTGAAAGAATTTTCCCTTTTGATATTATTCCCAGAATTATCACAGCCTCTGAATGGAATCATATTGAACAGGGAATTAAACAGCGGCTTCGCGCACTCAATCTTTTCCTGAAAGATATTTACTCAACTCAATCCATTCTGAATGACAATATTATTCCGGCTGAATTAATTGCCTCCTGCCCTAATTATACTCGCGAAGTTTTCGGAATCAAAGTACCTCATGATATTTATGTCCATATATCTGGGATCGATCTTATCCGTGGTGAAGGCGGAACCTATTATATCCTGGAAGATAATCTTCGTACTCCATCAGGAGTCTCTTATATGCTTGAAAACAGGGAAGTAACCAAACGGCTATTCCCCGACCTGCTTTCGGGTAGCCGTGTACGTATGGTAAACAATTATCCCCTTATTCTCCATAACATTTTGCAGTCCCTCGCCCATCGGCAAATTTCAAATCCATCGGTAGTACTATTAACACCGGGGATTTATAACTCGGCTTATTACGAACACACATTTCTCGCCCGGCAAATGGGAGTTCCACTGGTAGAGGGCCGTGATCTGGTGGTAGACAATCATAAAGTATATATGAAGACTACCATGGGCTTACAGCAGGTTGATGTAATTTATCGAAGAATAGATGATGAATACATGGATCCCATGGTTTTTAATC
>PSRI01000184.1 GCA_003175935.1 Bacteroidota bacterium | reverse complement strand
AAGGAAAAAAACAGGGGAATATTTGGAAGAGCAACAGCAGGATATGGAACTGATGATCGTTACCAGGCGGCTGTCAATGCAAACATATTTAATAATACACAGCAGCTTTCTATACTTACCAATTCAAATAATATTAACCAAAGCCTTTTCAATTTTGGAAGTGGCGGCGGGGGTGGGTTTCAGGGAGGTGGCGGTGGTGGAGGAAAAGGTAATGTTCAACTCAGTGCGGGTCCGGGAGGAAATTCATCTCAAAGTAATAGTCAGGATGGAGTTACCACAAACACTGCTGCCGGCGTAAATTTTAGAAATGATTTTGCAAAGAACAAAGGCTCGGTATATGGTAGTTATAGCTTCGCGAGTCCGCATACCATTACCACCAAAAATGTTTCCCAACAAAATTTTTATGACAATGATGTATTTGTAAATAATACAAACACCTATGGCGATAAGTCTGGTTACAACCATCGGGCATATGTAAACCTCGAATACAAGTTTGATTCTTTGAATTATGTGAAGATTAGTCCGAGTTATTCTTATGGATATTCGGATAATGAAACCCTTGGTAATTTTAATTACCTGCAGGATTATAACACGGTTACCAGCGAAGGATTTAATGGCGATACTACATTATCAAAATCGCCCAATTTCAGTACAGCGATTATTTACAATCATAGATTCCACAAAAAAGGAAGAAACTTTTCAACAAATATTAACCTGTCGCTTTCATCAAATGACATGGAAGATGATAAGATGAATTACACGAGAAGCCTGCAGCCCGACAGCAGTTTTAAAGATCTGATGATTAATCAGCTACTTGATCAGCAGAATCTCAATCGCAATTATTCCATTCGCATGACTTATAGTGAACCCATTGCAAAGAACAGGTTCCTCGATTTGAGCTATGGTTACAATTATGTATATACGAAGAATGATAAAAAGACTTTTGACAAGGACAATACTACCGGGGATACAACTTATATTCCTGCATTGAGTAATGCTTATGATAACACCTATATTAACCAAAGAGCTGGCCTGAGTTTGCGAACTATCAACAAAAAATATAATTACACCTTTGGAATTACATTGCAACCCGTGGATATGCGGGGATATTCTATTTCAAAGGACAGTGCATTTGCCCGTCAGAAAAGAATCAATTTTGCACCTTCAGCAAGATTTGCTTATAATTTTTCTAAAACAAAAACTTTTAATTTCAACTATTTCGCGAGTTTTCATCAGCCCAGCTATTCGCAATTACAACCAGTGCTGGATGTTTCCAATCCTCAATATCAAACTCTGGGAAATCCCAACCTGGCACCAGAGTTCAATCATAATTTGAATCTGTTTTACAACAATTTCAATTTTGCTTCGGGAAGATTACTTCTTTTTGGTTCCAATCTGAATCTGGTTGAAGACAAGATTGTAAATAATAATATCAGGCTGGGAGATAATGGTGCGCAGTTAAGTGTACCGGAAAATGTAAATGGATATTATTCTTTGACCGGGTTTTATACTTTTTCAAAGCCTTACAAGAATCGGAAATATGTAATCACTTTTGATGGTAATGTGAACTACAATCACGACGTTGGGTTGGTAGATAGTTTAAAAAATATTGGAAAGAACTGGGTGATTTCCCAGAGAGTAAATTTTGAATTCAATTATAAAGACTGGCTTGAACTGAATCTCGGAGGCAACTATGCGCTAAATTCTACTCAATACACTTTATCTCAGAATGGTGAAAGAATCAATTCAACAGCCTGGACCTTGAGTACAAGTATGAGAATGGATTTACCTCAGGGATTTATTTTGAGATATGATTTTGAGTATATCATTAACCAGGGTTTGGCAACTTCAGTGAATACGAACCAGGCATTATTAAATGCTTCCCTTGAAAAAGAAATTTTCAAGAAAAAGAATGGATTTATTCGTTTTTCGGGGTTTGATATCTTCAAACAAAACTCCAATGTGAGTCGCCAGGTTTCGGGCAACTTTATTACTGATACCCGCACAAACAGATTAACCAGGTATTTTATGTTGAGTTTCACCTACCGACTCAATAGGTTTAAGGGTGCTAAAACAATGGGACCACCACCCATGCCAGGCGGAAGGCAAATGATTATAAATAATTGATTCTAAATATCTTCACAGAGAATTGCACTAGCCCCGTGATCTTTCCACATCGTGATGGTTTTTTGACCCTTTTCAAATACCTTTGCGGCCTTGCATCCAATAAGATATGGACGCAAACTAAAAGGGAGTTTTCCCAGGTTTTGGAAAGACTTCCCCCCAACAACTCAAAGAAAATAATTACTATCCGCTATGGCAGGTGCTTTAAAAGAAGTCAGGAATAGAATTAAATCGATCCAGAGTACACAACAAATCACTAAAGCAATGAAAATGGTGAGTGCGGCAAAACTTCGTCGTGCTCAGGATGCCATTGTTCAAATGAGGCCCTACGCAAAAAAATTGCAGGAAATGCTCAGCAATATTGTGAGTAATGCGGAAGGTAACCTGGGTTCAAACCTGGCTTTGGAGAGACCTGTTGAAAGGGTGCTGGTAATTCCTGTTTCTTCTGACCGCGGTTTGTGCGGAGCTTATAATGCCAATGTGATTAAGTTAGCGCGTAATCTCGTAAATGAAAAATACGCTGAGCAGTTGCGTAAAGGCAACGTAACTATTTGGCCCATTGGCAAGAAAGCCTTTGAGTATTTTTCCAAGGCGAAATACAATGTGGATCCCGGCCATAAAGATATTTTCCTGAATCTGAATTTTGAGCATGTGCAAACTGTAGCGCAGGCTGCCATGGAAGCATTTCAAAAAAAGGAATATGATGTGGTAGAACTTGTGTACAGTGAATTTAAAAATGCAGCAACTCAAAGATTCGTTGTGGAAAGATTTTTGCCTATACCTAAAGTAGAACAAAAAGAAGGCAAGGCAATTAAAGCAGATTTCATTTTTGAGCCAGAAATGGATAGCCTCATTGCCGAGCTCATGCCCAAGATCCTTAACACCCAAATGTTTAAAGCTGTGCTCGATGCCAAAGCGAGCGAAGAAGGTGCGCGCATGACAGCCATGGATAAAGCTTCAGAAAATGCTAATGAATTATTGAAGACTCTTCGCATTTCTTACAACCGCGCCCGGCAGGCAGCAATTACCACTGAGCTTACAGAAATTGTAAGTGGTGCAGCAGCACTGAAAGGATAAAAGTATTGTAGATTGCAAGAGAATTAATCCATGGAACTATCACAAATCATACCCCACATTGAAGCGCTCATTTTTGCCAGTGAAAAACCGCTGACAAATCTTGAACTGGTTGAGCTCGTAAATAATGCAGTCGGCTTTATTGAAGACCGTGCTACGCTTGATCAGGTTGAAGCAGCAGTTGAGGGCATTAGAGAAAAATATGCTTCTGAATTTTATCCATTTGAAATAAGGCAAAGTGGTGGAGGTTGGCAATTCCTTACCAAAGGGGCATTTCATAAAACAATTGCTCAACTAAACGGAGACAAATTCCTCAAAAGATTGTCAGCCGCCGCCATGGAGACCCTGGCAATTGTTGCATATAAGCAACCGGTTACCAAGGGTGAAATAGAATCCATTCGCGGCGTAAACTGCGATTATGTAATTCAAAAATTACTGGAGAAAGAACTGGTGGTTATTACCGGTCGCAATGAAAATTTGCCTGGTAAGCCTTTGATATACGCTACCTCAAAATCTTTTATGGATTATTTTGGTATCAACTCTCCTGATGATTTGCCAAAGATTAAAGAAGTGCTCGCAGATCAGATTGTTGAGCCAACGCTGGTTAACGCAGATCATTTTGAATTGGAAGAAGGCAGCAATTTGGTTGTAGGTGAAAATGGAGAACTCATCGATCATGGTGGTGAAGACGAAGCTGAAAACCATGTAGAGGCCAGTACGCCAGAAGAGGAAACATCCATTCCCGATCCTCCCGAATCGCAAAATGAAGAAGCTTCTGCCGAAGATGAGGAAGAGGATGAGAATGAGGAATAAACCTGCCTCCGGCATGTTGGATTTTGGATTTTAGATTTTTGATTTTGGTAAATCGTCTTGTCTTGCCAAAATCTAAAATCCAACATCTTAAATCTTTTCGAAATAAATTTTCCCACATTATTATCGCTGAATGAACCATTCCTTAACCCGGGATCAATTATTGTCAATTGCGGAAGAATTTGGTACACCGGTTTACGTGTATCATGCCGAAAAAATTGCGGAGCAATTTCAGAAATTGAAACATGCTTTTCGCAATGATGATGTCGTATTCTTTTACGCCTGCAAAGCGCTCACCAATATCAATATCCTCAGATACATTAGGGCCATTGGTGCCAATGTGGATTGCAGTTCCATTAACGAAGTTAAAATGGCGGTGAGGGCAGGATTTGAGCCTCAAAATATTCTCTACACTTCCAATGGAATCGCTTTTGATGAAATTGTAGAAGCAAAGAACCTGGGCGTCCACATTAATATCGACAGCATTTCAAACCTCGAAAAATTTGGAAAAAAATTCGGACACAGTTATCCGGTAGGATTGAGGCTTCGTCCGAATATTTTGGCAGGTGGCAACCTTAAAATTTCAACCGGACATGCAAAAAGTAAATTCGGTATTCCTGTTGAGCACCTCGACAAAGTTTTAGCTCTGGTTGATCAATATAAAATTTTTGTTCGCGATTTGCATATTCACACGGGAAGTGAAATAAAGGATGTGGATGTTTTTGTAAAAGGAATAGCCGTTTTGTTTGATCTCATTCCTCACTTTAAAGAACTTGAGTTTATAGATCTTGGAGGAGGATTCAAAGTGCCATACAAAGAAGGTGATGGTGAAACGGATATTCAACATCTTGCTGAAAAAGTTCACGAAGCTTTCGCCAGTCATCCTAATCCTGATGGAAGACACTTGCAAATTTGGTTTGAGCCTGGAAAATTTCTGGTAAGTGAAAGCGGTTATTTCATTACCCAGGTAAATGTGCTTAAAGACACTCCGGGTGTTCATTTTGCAGGAGTGAACAGTGGATTCAATCACCTCATCCGACCGATGTTTTATGATTCCTATCACCACATTGAAAATCTTTCGAACCCCCAGGGTCCTGAAATAACTTATAATATAGTTGGTAATATTTGCGAAACCGACACGTTCGCGAATGATCGCCAGATTGCTGAAATTAGAGAAGGTGACTATCTCGTTTTTTATAATGCAGGTGCTTATGGTTTTGAGATGAGCAGCAATTTCAATTCGAGGTTAAAACCAGCTGAGGTTTTAGTAAAAGATGGCAAAGCCCAATTGATAAGAAAACGTGATGAGTTCGAAGACTTGTTAAGAAACCAGATAGACCTGAAATAATCGTCCCGCCCCGGCGGGATTTTTTTTGAATATTGGTTAAATCATGACGGAGATTGAATTAGTTAGATTAAATTCAGGAAGACAAACCCCCACCAATGTTCAAGAAATTCCTGAGATTGCTTGCAATACTCGTATTGATCCTGCTTGCTATCATCCTCATCAATACTTTTAGAAACCGCCCCTGGCCAGAACGTGCAGCTAGTGCAAATTTTCCGCGGCTACCGGATTCCGCGGTTATGCATTTGAGTGAGGCCGTACAAATAGCTACTATTTCAATTTCCGACACTTCTAAAATTGATACATCTGCATTTTTAGCTTTCAAAAATTTTCTGGCAAAATCATATCCGCTTATCCATCAAAATCTTTCGTTGAATGTGGTGAGAAATTTTTCTTACATATTCGAATGGAAAGGGGAGAATACGAAAATGCAACCCATCATTTTAATGGGACATTATGATGTGGTGCCCGTAGAAGAAGCTACTATCGACAAATGGCAGGTAGCTCCATTTAGTGGTACAATTTCAGACACCTGTGTATGGGGAAGAGGTTCTGTAGATGATAAAGCCGGAGTGATTTCGATTCTTGAAGCAGTTGAATCGATGCTTCGCCAGGGCTTTCATCCTAAAAGAACAATCTATCTCTGCTTTGGTCACGATGAAGAAATTGGTGGAAGAGGAGCAAAAGCAATCGTGGATTTTCTTTCACAAAAAAACATACGGCCTCAAATGGTTTTGGATGAAGGCGGGGAAATCTCTGAATCAAAAATTAAAGATGTCAAAAGACCCGTCGCAGTTATTGGGGTTGGAGAAAAAGGTTATGCGACCTATGAACTTTCTGTAGAAAAAGAAGGCGGACATTCTTCAAAGCCGGAAAAAGAAAGTGCCATTGATATTTTGGTTGCTGCATTGGCAAAATTGAAAAATCATCCAACACCCTCAAGGATCACGCCACCTGTGAGAGAATTTTTGCATCGTGTGGGATCATCGTCAGACAATTTTGTAAACAAAATGGCTTCATCCAACATGTGGTTGTTTGAAGGTATTGCAAAAGGCATTATAGAATCAAAGCCCGAAGGAAATGCGATGATTCATACTACGATTGCTCCAACCATATTGCAGAGCGGGATCAAAGACAATGTGATCCCAAGTAAAGCCAAAGCTATTATTAATAGCAGAATTCTTCCCGGAGAAACTTCAGAAACCGTAGCGAAATATATCGCTGATGCAATTCACGATAACCGGGTTATCATTAAAAAAATAAGCGTATTTGAATCAGATCCTTCTCCTTCTACGAATATTGAATCGCCTGCATTTAAAAGAGTAGAAAATGCCATTTATGAAAACATGCCTCATGTAATTCCAACGCCTTACCTGATGATTGGTGCCACAGATTCGAGGAGATACCGATCGATTTCAGATGGAGTCGTTAATTTTTTGCCGATGATTGATAGCAAGGGTTATCATGGCATCAATGAAAGGTTGCCAATTGCCGATCTGCAACGGTCTATCAATTTTATGATGACAATCATTAAAGAATCAGATGCTGATTTCTAATAGTTACTGTAGTAGCCTGGCATGGGAGAAATGAGGTGATTGCTCTTTTTGGGTTCTTCAAGAGGCAAATCTTCAGGCATAGGCGTATCATCAATCGGATCTTCAACTGCCAGTTGTGGTATCAATCCTGGTCGGGATAAAATTGCAGCGATAATGAAGAATGCATATTTGATAAAATTCGCCACGTACATAACCATCCACATCACTTTATAGTCCTTATCATCGTAGTTGAAAATGAATTTTCTTCCCATATTCAAGACTAAATAACAACCGAAATACAAACAGATTCCTGCAGTGATCCAGAAAAGATTGTAGCTGGTAATATTTTTGTGATAGCTGCCGAGTAAGTGATACAGGAAAAGAATGCCCACAACGAAAATGATCAGACTATCAACTGTGAGTAAAGTTGTGTTGAGTTGATTAGGAGTATTGATCAGCATGAAACTGATTGACATGATGGGAACAAAGAGTAATAGTATGATCAACATTGTTCGTCCCCAATTGCTGTTGAAATGGGTTTGAATAATCAGCAGTATAAACACCAGTTCTGTAACACCAAGTACATTTCTTAAAAGATGGAAGGGTTCGCTATAAAATGGGATAAAATTCAGGAGGATATTATACATGAAAGTCACCAGCGAAAGAATCATGAGGTAGTTCATATGAACCTGAACATAGCTCTGGCGAATCATTATAATCAAAAATGGAACAATCGGCAAATACGCGGAAATGTGGATGAAAATATTGAAGTATAAATTACCAGTGTCGAACATGATGCATTCCCCGGGGTTTCAATGGTTCAGATTAAGCCTCCTCGTATAACGGGTAAAGGCTTTAATTATTATGTTTTACCCCGCTAAAACCCATGAAATACAACATTTAATATTGCTTCAATTTTCTACCCAAAATTCCGGCGACCTTCCTAACTTCCTAAAATAATACTGCCGGATTTTAGAAACATTTAACCAAAACGACCTATGCTGCCATTGCACAATTCGAAAAAACATCTAAGATTTACATCATCAACTCCAGATCACTTCACAGCAAAATTTTTTCAAAATATGGCCCCCGACCAATTGCGCTCATCCATTTTGAGGATGTTCCCTGCATTTATTTTCCTGGGTTTTTTGTTTGCCGGATGCGGAAAGAAAAAAATCGCGTCTATTGATCCCGCATTTGGAAAGTATATCGAAGCATATACATCAGGTGTAATTTCAAAAACAGCTTCCGTCAGGATTCGTCTTACTGTCGAATCACCAACTACGCACACTATCAATGAAGAACTCAAGGAAGAACTGTTTAATTTCTCGCCATCAGTAAAAGGGAAAGCATATTGGGTGGACAGCCGAACTGTGGAATTTAAACCGGATGAGAACCTTAAACCTGATCAGCTTTACGATATAGAATTTTATCTGGGCAAAGTGATGCAGGTGCCGGCTGAATTCAAAGATTTTCATTTCAATTTTAAAACACTCAAACCATCCTTCCAGGTTACTCAAAATGGACTAACGGTTACGGGTAATTCTAAAAACAAAATGCAATTGGAAGGTGTGGTTGAAACTGCGGATGTGGAGTCTTCAACCGAAATGGAAAAAGTTGTTACTGCGAATTTAGGTGGCCAGTCCCTGCCCATAAAATGGAATCATAATGAATCTGCCCGCATGCATCATTTCCTTGTGCAGGATATTAATCGCGGAAACCAGGCTTCCAAACTCAATATTAACTGGGATGGTTCGCCATTGCATATAAATCAGAAAGACCATATTGATCTAGATGTTCCCGCAGTTGGAGATTTTAAAGTGCTTGCAGTAAAAGCTTCACAGGAAGCAGAAAATTACACACTCGTTCAATTCTCAGATGCCATTGCCACTAATCAGTCACTGGAAGGTTTGATAGCTGTTAGCAATAAGGCGGATTTAAGTTTTACGATTGATGGAAGTCAGGTTAAAGTATATGCTGCAGACGATCTTGATGGTAATTACACAGTCTCCGTAAATGAAGGAATTCAAAATTTATGGGGAAGTAAATTGCCAAAAGCTTTCTCTGCCAATATATTTTTTGAGAACAGGTTGCCTTCTGTAAGAATCCAGGGAAAAGGAACCATACTTCCCAATTCAGGCCAATTGGTGCTTCCATTTGAATCGATCAACCTAAATGCAGTTGATGTGAGTATTATAAAAGTGTATGAAAATAATATTCCGCAGTTTTTCCAGGTAAATGATCTCGGAGGTGGAGATGATTTGAGGAGAGTTGGTGCTCCGATAGTTCAAAAAACAATCCGGCTTGATGATGACAAGAGTCTGGATCTTCACAAAAGGCAAAAATTTTCTCTGGACATTGACAAATTTCTAAAAGCCGAGCCCGGAGCGATATATAGAGTTACAATTGGTTTCCGTCCTGATTATTCTCTTTACACCTGTCATCCTGTTGTGAAACAGAAAAAAAATTCTGAAGATGATGAGGATGATGAAGAAGAAGTTTCCTATGCAAATTTTGACGATAATGATCAGGCTGCGCCCGATGATGATGAAGCTTTCTGGAAATTATACAATTCGTATAATCCTTATGGCTACAATTGGCAGCAGAGAGATAATCCTTGCAGCAAATCTTATTACAATAAGGAGCGATGGGCAAGCAGAAATATCATTGCATCAAACCTGGGACTCACGGCAAAACGAGGCAATGATAATAGTATGCTCGTGGCCGTTACTGATATTCTTACCACGAATTCTTTGGAAGGTGTCGATTTTGAGTTGTTAGATTATCAGCAGCAAATAATTTACAAAGCAAAATCAGATAAAGACGGCCTCGCAGTTTTTGACCTGAAGAAAAAACCATTTTTGTTGGTTGCAAAGAGGGGCACGGAAAGAGGCTACTTAAAATTGGATGAGGGAACGGCATTGCCACTAAGCCGATTCGATGTGGCAGGAGAAGAAGTAAAGAATGGAATCAAAGGATTTATTTTCGGTGAACGCGGTGTATGGCGTCCCGGTGATTCAATGTATCTCAGTTTTATTGTGGATGATATGACTGGAAAATTGCCCAAAGATCATCCTATCGAATTCAGTTTATTCACGCCTCAGGGTCAGCTTTTCAAAAAAATGGTTGAAACCAATGGTGAAGATGGATTTTATGTTTTCAAAACAGCAACTTCTCAATCATCTCCCACGGGAAACTGGCTTGCCAAAGTGAAAGTTGGTGGTTCCACTTTTGAAAAGCGATTGAAGGTAGAAACGGTAATGCCTAACCGACTCAAAATTAATTTGGATTTCGGTCCGGATGCCATCCTGGGCAAACAAAATATATCATCCGGAACGCTTAGTTCAAACTGGTTATTTGGTACTCCTGCAAGAAATCTAAAAGCAAAAATTGATGCGTCGCTTTATGCACGTAAAACTGTTTTTAATAAGTATAAAGATTATGTCTTTGATAATCCTACTTCATCCTACTCAACTGAGAGCAAAACCATTTTCGATGGAACACTGAATGATCAGGGAACATCTCCGATTAATGCCCGATTCGATATAGAAAAAAGTGCACCCGGAATGCTTAGTGCAAGTTTGCTTGTGAAAGTTTTTGAACCTGGAGGAGCATTCAGTGTAGACAATACTGTGGTTCCCTATAGTCCTTATGAAAGTTACGTGGGCATCAAAGTACCTGAAGGACAAAAACCCTGGGGCTTCCTTTATACTAATATGAATTATGAATTGCCTATTGTAAATGTGAATGCAAAAGGTCAGCTTATTAGTGGAACAAAGGAGGTAGACGTGGAACTATACAATATTGAATGGAGATGGTGGTGGGATGAATCCGGAAATGATTTGAGCAATTTTACACAGGACCATTACAATAAGATTTTGAAACGCGAAACAATTCGGTTGACCGATGGCGTTGGTAAATGGAATTTGTCTGCTCCCGGTTCCCAATGGGGCAGATACCTGGTAATTGTGAGAGACAAAAAAAGCGGGCATGCAACAGGCTCCGTCGTTTATTTTGATGATCCGTGGTGGCAAACAAGAAATACAGGCAATGATCAGTCTGCCGCTGCAATGTTGTCCTTCACTTCAGACAAAGAAAAATACAATGTAGGAGAAGATGTAGTACTGAATATTCCAAGCAGTAAAGGGGGAAGGGCCCTGATTAGTATTGAGTCGGGATCAAAAATATTGAAGACAGCATGGGTTGAAACGACTCAGGGTCAAACGATCTACAAATTTAAAACAGAAGCTGGAATGGCTCCGAATGTATATGTGAATGTTAGTCTGCTCCAGCCGCACGCGCAAACAACGAATGATCTCCCGATCAGGATGTATGGAGTAATACCCATTTTGGTAGAGGATAAAAACACGGTGCTTAAACCCCAATTAAATATCCCGGATGTAATCAAGCCTGAGCAAAATACTTCTTTCACGGTCTCCGAAGCTTCGGGAAGAGAGATGACATACAGTATTGCATTAGTAGATGAGGGATTGCTGGATCTCACGCATTTTAAAACTCCGGATCCTCATGAAGCATTTTTTGCAAGAGAAGCACTAGGTGTTAAATCTTGGGACCTGTTCGATAATGTAATTGGTGCATGGGGTTCGGAATTGGAAAGAATACTGACCATCGGAGGTGATGAAGAAGCAATGGGTTCGGGAAAACAAAAATCTGCAAACAGATTTAAGCCTGTTGTGATTTATATGGGACCCTATCACCTGGGCAAGGGAGAAAAGCAAACCAAACAATTCAAATTACCTCCATATATTGGTTCAGTTAAAGCTATGGTAGTTGCGGCAACGAATGGTGCCTATGGTTTTACAGAGAAAGCTGTAGCAGTTAAAAAGCCATTGATGTTATTAGCAACGGCTCCAAGAGTACTGGGCCCTTCAGAAAATATTCGGGTGCCCGTGACCGTATTTGCCATGGATGATAAAGTAAGAAATGTTAGCGTTAGTATTCAAAATAATCCATTCCTCGAAGCGGTTGGAAATGCAACTCAAAATGTTTCTTTCAATGCAAGCGGCGAACAAATGGTTTATTTTGATGTAACAGTAAAACCAAATACGGGCATTGGAAAAATAAAAATTGTTGCAACAAGCGGAACAGAGAAGGCTGACTATGATGTTGAACTTGATATAAGGAATCCTAATCCGCCAGTATCAAATGTTGTTGCAGGAGTTATTTCAGCTGGGATTGATTGGAGTGCAACCGCTGTTCCAATAGGCATTCCCGCAAATGGAAAGGCAACCCTCGAAATTTCAAGTATTCCACCTCTCAATCTGGACAAGCGATTGAATTACCTGATTGAATATCCTCATGGATGTATCGAACAGACAACTTCATCCGTATTCCCTCAGTTAGTAATTAACCAGTTAATTGATTTGGATGGACAGGAAAAAGCGCAGGTTGAAAAAAATGTAAAAGCTGGAATTGAAAGACTAAAAATTTTCCAAAGACCTGATGGCGGATTTAGTTATTGGCCGGGTGAACCAGAGAGTGACGAATGGGGAACGAATTATGCGGGGCATTTCTTAATGATTGCACAAGAAAAAGGTTACCTGGTTTCCTCAGAAATGATTCAATTGTGGAAAGTATATCAAAGAAGCAAAGCAAATTCGTGGGTTCCATCAACTACCAATTTTTATGGGGGAGATTTGACGCAGTCGTACCGACTTTATCTCCTCGCATTGGCCAAATCGCCGGAACTGGGTGCGATGAACAGATTGAAGGAATTCAAATATCTATCGCCGGAAGCAAAATGGAGACTTGCGGCTGCGTATAAATTGGCCGGACAGGGAAATATTGCTAATAGTTTGATTGCCGGATTGCCAACCAGTTTTGAGAAGAGAAAAAACCCGGGATATACTTATGGTTCTGATGTAAGAGATCAGGCGATGGTTTTGGAAACTTTAACGTTATTGGGTAAGCGAAAAGAAGCAGGCGATTTAGTTCAAACTATTTCTGCGGACCTTTCGAGTGATTATTGGTATAGCACGCAGACTACGGCCTATAGTTTAATTGCAATTGCACAGTATTGTGGCGCTAATCCGAGTGGACAAAAAATTATAGGTCGCGTAAGTGTAAACGGTAAAGTTGTTTCTGTTTCATCATCAACTTATTTGTATCATACGACGGTTAGCCTTACTGCCAATGATAAAAATGTAACTGTCACGAATAAGGGCTCGAATCTTTTGTATGCCAGATTAATTGTTCAGGGCCGACCACTTACCGGAGAAGGAATCAAAGTGACAAATAATCCGGATGTTTTGATTATGAATGCAAGTTACCTTTCATTAGATGGGAAGCCTGTTGATGTTACAAAACTCTCCCAGGGTACAGATTTCGTTGCAAAAGTTGTGATCAAAAATCCCGGTGGCCGTGGTAAATATTATAACATGGCGCTTTCGCAAATTTTCCCGAGTGGATGGGAGATATTGAACACAAGATTGCTGGACAATGAAGGCAGTTTCAAATCATCTTCCCTTACTTACCAGGATTTTCGTGACGACCGGGTCTACAATTATTTTGATATAGGTGAAGGCGAGTCGCTCACTTATTATGTGATGCTTAATGCAGCTTATCTCGGTAAATATTTTTTACCCGGGGTATACTGTGAAGAGATGTATGACAACACTGTTAATGCCGGAGTTCAAGGTAAATGGGTCGAAGTGACCCAGTGACACTTTGCGTCCTTGCGTCATTCCGACGAAGGAGGAATCTAATTTTGCGTGAAACGTTTCGAAATCATATTAAATAACACAAGAAATCTCAGAAGGAGGACCAAAATTTTGCTGGTTCTTTTCCTGATGCTCCTTATTTGGTTTTGGTTCTCGCTTCCAAAAAATTTATTCAATCAACCAACATCTTATGTAATTGAAGATGCCAATGGTAATTTACTTGGCGCCAGTATTGCAGGAGATGGTCAATGGCGTTTTCCTTATGATGAAAATGTTCCTGAAAAGTTTGTTCAATGCATAGTTGCATTCGAAGACAAAAGATTCTTTTACCATCCCGGTATTGATATTTTGGCAATGGGTCGTGCTATAAGGCAAAATCTTGGATCAGGAAGAAGAGTAAGCGGTGGGAGTACAATCACCATGCAGGTGATGAGAATTTCCAGGAATAAAGAGAGGAATCTATGGCAAAAATTCGTGGAAAGTATTTTGGCAGTGAGAATGGAAATTTCTTATTCAAAAAAAGAAATTTTGGCTTTATATGCATCGAATGCTCCTTTTGGAAGTAATGTAGTTGGACTGGATGCGGCTTCATGGAGATATTTTGGAAGGTCTCCCTCTCAACTAAGTTGGGGAGAAATGGCGGCGCTTGCAGTTTTGCCCAATTCACCTGCCCTGGTTCATCCCGGTAAAAACAGGGATGTATTATTGAAGAAAAGAAATCAACTCTTAAATAAGTTATTTGCCAGTAGAAAAATAGATGCCATCACGTATGATTTGGCGATGCAGGAACCTTTGCCGGGAGAGCCTTTGCCTTTGCCTCAATTGGCACCGCATTTATTGCAGCGATTCAAAGATGATTTTGAAAAATTAAAAATCGATTCACGTTCTACAATTGTAAGGACAACCATTGAAATCGGTTTGCAGAAAAATGTTTCGCAGATCGTTGAACAGCATCACAATTTTCTAAAAGGCAATAGCATAAACAATGCATGTGCTTTGGTATTAGATGTTGAAACGGGAAAAGTTCTGTCATATGTAGGAAATATCTACCATCCCGAAGATCCGGAAATGCAAAGTCATGTCGACATTATAAAATCGTTGAGGAGTCCGGGTAGTACACTTAAGCCATTATTATATGCTTCAATGCTCAGCGATGGAATGATACTTCCGCGTTCACTGATACCAGATATTCCCACACAAATCGGAGGGTTTCGTCCACGGAATTTTGACATGGGCTATGACGGGGCGGTTCCTGCTGCACGAGCACTATCACGTTCATTGAATATTCCTGCCATTAGAATGTTGAGAGATTACAAATATTCCAGGTTTTATGATGTACTTAAGCGAGCTGGAATTTCAACGCTCAATCGACCCGCTGACACATATGGTTTATCGTTAGTACTCGGAGGTTGTGAGGTTACAATGTGGGATCTTGCGGGTGCTTATGCGAGCATGGCAAGAGCATTGAACCATCAGCATAAAAATAAAGGGGCGATTTTACAGGGGGATTTTCATCCACCCTATTACTCTAATGCAACATATAATTCGAAAGGGGAATTAAGTGATTTCACAAATGCATTTCAGGAACCACAAAATGTTGCTTTGTTAAAAACTGTTGAGAAGTCTGCTTCAAAAGATCAGGCGCTGAATTTTTTTGATGTCACTTCTATTTGGTACACTTTTCAGGCGATGGAAGAGGTTATGCGGCCGGGTGAAGAAGGTCTTTGGCAGCAGTTCACATCTTCCCAAAGAATTGCATGGAAAACAGGAACCAGTTTTGGATTTAGAGATGCCTGGGCGATTGGTGTCACACCCAAATATGTGGTAGCGGTTTGGGTTGGTAATGCCGATGCAGAAGGAAGACCCGGATTAATTGGTGTACAGGCGGCTGCGCCTCTAATGTTTGACATATTTAGAGTATTACCTTCAACGAAATGGTTTGCAGAACCAGATTTTAATTATTCGTTTGTTCCGGTATGCAGACAGAGTGGATATCGCGCGAATGTGGATTGTCCGGATGTTGACACACTCATGGTGCCACAAAGTGGAACGAGGGCGCCGTTATGCAGTTATCATAAATTGATTCATCTTGATGCTTCAGGGAAATTGAGAGTAACGGAGCAGTGTGAATCCCCATCGCGAATGATTCATAAGAGTTGGTTTGTGTTGCCACCTGCAATGGAATGGTATTACAAACAGAGGCATTATGACTATCAAACTTTGCCACCATTCAAACCAAATTGTGGAGATGTTGAAACGGGGAGGCAAATGGATTTGATTTATCCTGAACAGGATTCGAGAATCTATGTGCCATTGGAAATTAGTGGTGAAAGGGGGAAGACAATTTTTAAGGCCACTCATAAAAATCCTTCCATGAAAATCTTTTGGCATTTAGATGATGAGTACATTGGGTCTACAACTGATTTTCATCAAATAGCACTTAGTCCAACCCCCGGAAAACATTTCATCACTATTGTAGACGAATCGGGTGAAAGCATCACCCGTGAATTTGAAATTCTTGAAAAAGGCAAATAGATTGGATTAAGGATCACGACAAAAGCTGATTCGTGGCAGCGAAAATATTTTTACATTTAGGATAACCAAATCATTAAACCATGCCTATAAGAATGACGGACGATCAACCTGATCAACCGGACCAATATAGTAATGACGATGGAGGAGGTGGTGGCGGCGGTCGCTTCCCGGGAGGCGGAGGAGGATTGTTAGGACTGCTTCCCTTACTTTTCAGTTTGTTTAGAGGCAGAGGAATTTTTGTCTTAATTATTTTGGCAATTGCCGGTTATTTTTTCTTTGGCAGAGGAGGATGCTCGGGCGGTGGAGGCGGACTGCTCAACCAGGTAAGTCAGTTGGCAACTGGAGGAATCTTAGATCCAAAGCAGTTTCAAAAGGCGAACATTTATGAGTCACTTGAAGCTGATGACAATAAAAATCCATTACCGGAAGCAGTTAACCTTCAGCGTTATGCTCCGGGTGTGGGCAACCAGGGTCAGCAGGGTAGTTGTGTCGCATGGAGCAGTGCGTACGGAGCCAGAACAATTGTAGAATCTGCAAGAACCGGGCAGGATCCTAACCAACTCCGCTTCAGTCCGGCATTTCTTTACAATAATATTAAGCTCGACGGTTGTAATGGATCTTATATCATTCGAGCTATGGAATTCATGACGCAACAGGGTGCAGTGCCTTATGACAGATTTCCCTATCGCGATGATGACTGCGAAAGACAGGCTCCTTCACAATTATTCAATGATGCTTCTCAATTCAAGATGAGAGGGTTTAACAGGCTCACCAGCGGGGACAATGTGAATAATCTTGATATCCGGGCAATCAAAGAGAATTTAGCGCAGGGTGCTCCAGTGGTAATTGGTATGATGGTGGGACAAAGTTATATGCAGCCAATGATGGGTAAAGATGTATGGGATCCGGAACCAGATGATGCAAGCATGATGGGTTTTGGCGGACATGCGCAATGTGTAGTTGGATATGACGACAAAAAATATGGTGGTGCATTTTTGATAATGAATAGCTGGGGCCCTGAATGGGGAAACAATGGATTTGCCTGGGTGAGATACCAGCATTTTAAAAGATATGTGAGAGAAGCATACGGGTTGGAACCCATGCAAAAAGTTGGGGCTGCAGCAAACGAACCTTTCTCTTGTGATATCGGACTGATGGAAGTGCAATACAACGGACAAAAAACTGTAACAAAAGGTTATATCCCTTTGCGCGTAACTTCGGCAAACAGATTTGAAACACAGAGTCCGATCACTTCTGCCACAAGATTTAAGATGGAAGTGAAGAATACGACCGAGTGTTATGTTTATGTATTTGGAAAAGAAACCGACGGCACGAGCTATACGTTATTTCCTTATCCGGATCCATCAGAGCCAACCAAATCAAAATACTCACCGTTTTGCGGAATAACAGGTTACAGATTGTTTCCAAAAAATAAAAGCATGCAACCTGATAGCATTGGAAGGAAAGATATGATTGCCATAGTAGTGAGCAAGCAACCGCTTGACTGGTATAAACTCAATCAAACTCTTTCTCAAAATCCGCAAGCTGATTATGCGAACAGGGTGAATTCAGTGTTGGGTTCTCAATTGATAAGGAATTTAAATTTCCAGGCAAATAATTCAGGTGCAATCCATTTTGAAAGTCCGGCTGGAAATAACCAGGTTGCTGCTTGTGTAGTTGAAATCGATAAGAATTAATTTAAATTGAAATAAAATAGAAAATTATGGTGAGAAATATTTTACTGGCAGGAGCTTTTTTGATGTCTGGTTCTGGCTTAATGTCTCAAACTAGCGTTTCAAAACCCGCATTGGAAACAAAACTTTACAATCCATCAGAAAATGCGGAACAGGCAATTGCAGGCGTCGTTAAAAAGGCGCACAGTGAGAAAAAGAATGTACTGATTATGGCAGGAGGAAATTGGTGCAGCTGGTGCGTAGAATTCAACAGATTCATTACGTCAGATCCGACGATAGATTCACTTGTAAAGTCGGATTTCATTGTTTACCATTTAAACTACAGCAAGGAAAATATCAATAAGGAAACATTTACCAAATATGCGTTTCCGCAGCGATTTGGATTCCCGGTATTTATCATACTCGACGAAAATGGTAACTACCTGCATACACAAAATTCAGGTTACCTTGAGGAAGGCAAAAGTTATAACAAGGAAAAAGTATTAGATTTTTTGGCGTCATGGAACAAGAAGGCCCTGGATCCAGCCAGCTATATCAACCAATAATTTCTGACACGGTGAATAAATTCGCACAAATGGCCATGCATCCTGTTAAATCCAGGATGTTTTTGTTTTCAAAATTACCTGCTGCTTATTTTTCAGGTGTAAGAATTAAGGAGCTAAACGAAGAAAAGTGCGTTACGACTGTGCCTTACCGTTGGTTTTCGAAAAATCCTTTTCGGTCTACCTATTTTGCCTGTCTGGCCATGGCTGCTGAGTTAAGTACCGGTGCATTAGTGATGAGCAATATTTTTGAAAAACGTCCACGTGTTTCAATGTTGATAATAGATATGGATGCCGAATTTTTTAAGAAGGCAGTTGGCCTTACAACATTTGTTTGCCAGGATGGGATTGCGATTCGTGATGCTGTTGACACGGCGATTGCGACAGAAGAAAGCAATATCATTTGTGTGAAATCCATCGGAACAAATGAAGCGGGCGAACCCATTGCTGAGTTCTCATTTACATGGTCCTTCAAAATAAAAAGCAAAAAAGCATCAAAGCCTGTTCAAAATACAGGTGATGAATGATATCATCGTCAAACTAATTTTAGTTATATCTAACCGGCCGCATGTTAATTTGAATTAAGGATTAAAAATTTTTAAAAACTTCAAATGAAAATTGCATTTCACGGCGCTGCCCGAACTGTAACAGGTTCTAAACACCTGATTACATTAAAGAATGGGAAAAAAGTACTTCTCGATTGCGGAATGTTCCAGGGATTAGGAAAAGAAACAGATGTTTTAAACCGCGACTGGGGATTCAATCCTTCGGAAGTAAATTACCTGGTTCTTTCCCATGCGCATATTGACCACAGTGGTTTAATTCCAAAATTTGTTAAGGATGGATTTGCCGGGAAAATTTTCTGCACACCGGCTACAAGAGAATTAACTGAAATTCTATTAGCAGATTCTGCAGAGATACAGGAAGACGATTCAAAATTTTTGAATAAGAGAAGAGCTGCAGCCGGGT
>PSRI01000211.1 GCA_003175935.1 Bacteroidota bacterium | reverse complement strand
GACCCGCGATATCAACGATTTCAACAGTTGTTGGAACCACTTTATTGGGTTTCACCAGTTTTTCCAATACAATCAACCTTTGGTCAGGTACTGTAATAACACCAACATTGGGTTCTATAGTACAAAAGGGGAAATTTGCTGCCTGAGCCTTTGCATTGCTCAATGCATTAAACAATGTTGATTTTCCTACATTGGGCAGTCCCACAATTCCTGCTTGTAAAGCCATCTTTCTTTAAAATTAAATTTGCATTCTTGAGGAGCGCCGGACCTGTCGGGCCAGGCGCCTCATATTTTTCGAGGCGCAAAGGTAACACGTGGGAAGTTAATTCTCAAATCTCATGAAAAGTTATAATATGAATTATAGACCAGGAGTACCAAGTACCTAGTACCTAGACAAAACCACAAACCACAAGCGATAAACCATCCTTTATCCTATATCTTATAACTTTTATCTCTTCTAAAATCCAAAATCAAAAATCTACTGCCAGCAAGGCTTCGCACGATTTTGAACAATCAGTAAATTTTGTGGTGAGAAAATAAATTGGTCACATGCTTTGTATTTTAAAAAAATGATTTAATTTGAAGGACAATTAGCTCTCTAAATATTTTTGAATTCATGGGCACCCTCAAACACATATTTCAATCCGATGGGAACGCGACAAGCTCCATCAAATTGAAATATCATGTCCAGGAAATGTTGTCAGACAGACTTGCCGGCGTGTTGAGGGATGCCAAACGAAGAAGAACTTTAATCCAACCCAGAGAAAGGGACATCATCTCAGAACTCCTTCACGAAGAAAGAAATTCCAAAACAATTATTGGAAGAATTAGTGCCACTACAGGTCCCGCCTTCACCTCTCCTGATTTAGCTATCAACGATCGCATGCAATTGATGAATCATACATCTATCCGTACTTCAACCCTATGGCAGGGTATTATTTGCACTTATGAGCCTGGATACTTTTACTGACTTTAATCGAAAGTTTCGCTGACCTGAAATTTAAAATCATCTGTTGCATCCTTTAATCCCAGACCACTTGTGATTCTGCTTCAAGAGGCTTAAATGGTTTTAATTAAAATAACCGCTAATGCCCGGAACTGAAAATCATATGTCGGCGTTTTGGCCTTTGCTGTTATACGGAGGGCTGGTAGCTTTTTTGTTAGGAGCTATACTGCTTTTATCTTATGTCCTCGGTCAGCATCACAAAGACCGCGCAACGGATCTTCCTTACGAAGGAGGAGTTCAGCAGACAGGCTCCGCACGTCTTCGTTTTTCCGCACAATTTTATTTGGTGGCCATGCTTTTCGTGATTTTCGACGTGGAAGCAGTATTCATTATGCTGTGGGCACTGGGTCTATATGATTTAGGATGGGCCGGCTATCTGGGAGTGGGCATTTTTGTTGTACAACTGGTAGTGGTCCTGATTTACGAGTGGGGAATTGGAGCTCTGGATTTTGGACCAGATGGCAAAAAGATAATCAAGGCATACAGAAAAAAATTCGGAATTAAGAAATAGAATTCCATTGGATGAAATGGAATTGAATTATAAAACTTTTTAGCAACCATATTTTTATTTTATGAATTGGTGGCTCAGCAAAGCAAATGATCCTACAGGAAATGTTTCAGGGAACGGAAGCATGGAAGAAACTGTTAGTAAAAGTGTAATGCTCACTCGCATGCAGGACCTTCTTGCATGGGGAAGAAAAAATTCAATGTGGCCATTTCACTTTGGTTTGAGCTGTTGTTTTGTTGAAATGGCAACTAGCATTACGAGCAAATACGATGTGGCAAGATTTGGCGCCGAAGTAATTAGGGGCACACCCCGAGAAGCTGATGTAATGGTAATTGCCGGAACTGTTTTTATAAAGATGGCTCCCATCATCAAGAGATTACACGAACAAATGATGGAGCCTCGCTGGGTAATTTCTATGGGTAGCTGCTCCAATAGTGGCGGCATGTATGATATATATAGCGTGGTGCAGGGTGTAGACAAATTCCTGCCGGTTGATGTTTACGTTCCAGGATGCCCCCCGAGACCTGATGCATTTATGCAGGGACTTGTTTGTCTCGCTGATGCGGTTGGCAAAGAAAAAAGACCTTTGAGTTGGGTGATCGGAGATCAGGGCATCATTAAACCACAAATGGTGCCTATGAAAGAAAAGAAAAGAGAGGAGCGTCAAAACATGGTCAATTTCCGAGGCATTGATGAAATTTAATGGGATTGATTGTGAAAACCCTCTTTGCAATCTGTATCCTGGTAGTCTGTCATTAGATATTTCGCATAAGTTATGCACGATGCTGACAACATATTACAGCACTTGCAACAACGATTCGCTGCAGACCCAATAACAGAGCAACAAACCGTTGATGAGATACTCACGTTGTGGGTACCGGGTGAGAGAATTGTACCTATGTTACAATATCTCAAATCATCCATTTCACAACCTTACGCAATGCTGTATGATTTGTGTGGGGTGGATGAAAGAAACCGAACAAAAAAATCTGGTATTCCCGCTGCCGACTTCACTGTTGTATACACGCTTTATTCTTTCGCAAGAAATTCATTTCTCCGATTAAAAGTTGCCTTAAAAGGTGAATTTCCCAACATAAATTCTTCACACCAGGTTTATGCAAATGCCAACTGGTATGAGCGGGAAGTATATGACATGTTTGGGATTGTATTTAACGGTCACCCGCACCTGCAAAGAATACTAATGCCACTCACCTGGAGTGGTCATCCGCTGCGTAAAGAACATCCTGCACGAGCTACAGAAATGGGCCCTTTTAAATTGTGGGAAGAAAAAGAAGTTAGAGAACAGGATGCACTTGAATTCAAACCAGAGGAATGGGGAATGCGAAGACAGACTGATGATGCAGATTTTATGTTTCTCAATATCGGTCCCCAGCACCCCGGTACACACGGCGTATTAAGAATTATTCTTCAGCTGGATGGGGAAGATATTGTAGACGCGGTTCCTGAAATTGGATTTCATCATCGCGGAGCAGAAAAAATGGGAGAACGTCAGAGCTGGCACACTTATATTCCCTACACAGATCGCGTCGATTACCTCGGTGGAGTCATGAATAATCTTGCGTATTTATTGTCTGTTGAAGAACTCGCCGGAATTAAGATTACTGAACGCGCGAAAGTCATTCGCGTTATGCTCTGCGAATTTTTCAGAATTTCCAGTCACCTGGTTTGGTTTGGAACCTTCGCTCAGGACGTTGGTCAATTGTCGCCTGTCTTCTACATGTTTACCGACAGAGAAAAAATATTTGACATCATCGAAGCAGTCTGTGGCGGAAGAATGCATCCCAACTGGTTTAGAATCGGTGGTGTAGCGCAAGACTTGCCAAAAGGCTGGGACAAACTCGTTCGCGAATTTGTTGACTATTTCCCGGGCAAATTAAAAGAGTATCACAATATGGTGATACGAAACAGTCTATTCAAAGCAAGAACAAAAGGTATTGGAATTTATTCGCTGGATGAAGCGATTGAATGGGGAATAACCGGAGCAGGGTTAAGGGCCTGCGGACTGGAATGGGATTTCAGAAAGAAACGTCCTTATTCGGGTTACGAAATGTTTGATTTCGATATTCCCACTGCGCAAAATGGAGACTGTTTTGATCGCGCCGTTGTTCGGGTAGAAGAAATGCGCCAGAGTTTGAGAATTATTGAGCAATGCCTGAAAAATATGCCGTCCGGTGAATACAAATCGGATCATCCGCTTACAACTCCTCCAATTAAGAAACATACCATGCAGGATATTGAAACGCTTATCACGCACTTTTTGAATGTGAGCTGGGGCCCGGTTATTCCTGCTGGCGAAGCAATGAGTTGTATTGAAGCCACCAAAGGTGCAAACAGTTATTACATGATCAGTGATGGAAATACTTCACCATATCGTGCAAGGATTCGTACTCCGTCATTCCCTCACATGCAAATGGTTCCCTTCATAAGTAAGGGATATACGGTTGCGGATTTGTTGTCCATTTTAGGAAGTGTTGATTATGTGCTGGCAGACATAGATCGCTAACAAAAATTATTTAAAAAAAAGAAACGAAAATATTTCGAATGCTTACACCCGACGAAAAACATGAAATAGATCACGAGATTTCGATACTGCCACATAGAAAAGCGGCAGTTATTGAAGCGCTCAAAATAGTACAACAACATCGGGGATGGGTAAACGATGAATCCGTAGGGGCTGTAGCAGATTACCTGGATATGAGCCCTGCAGAAGTTGACAGTGTCGCCACGTTCTATAACCTTATTTTCAGAAAACCAGTTGGCCGACATATCATTTTATTATGCGATAGCATTTCCTGTTATGTAATGGGCTATCAGAAATTGTATGCAGCAATTCAGGATCAGCTGCAAATAAAATTCGGAGGAACTACATCAGACAAAAAATTTACGCTACTGCCAAATCCATGTCTGGGTTGTTGTGATCGTGCTCCAGCTCTTATGATCGATGAGGATTTATATACGGATGTAACTCCTGATAAACTGGCAGAAATATTTTCGAAGTATTCATAAAAAATTTGTCGAAAGCGACAATCAAAATATAAGAGATGGCAATCGCTGAATTAATCTAAAACATTTGAATTAAACCAATGGAGCGTCCGCTTACTGAGCATATTCATCCCAATCGGCCAGCACTCAATTTAAAAGAGTACGAGGCTGTAGGAGGTTACGCTGCGCTAAAAAAAGTGCTGAAGGATTCTTCGCCCAAACAAGTGCAGCAGGCGGTTCAGGATTCCAACTTAAAAGGAAGAGGTGGCGCTGGTTTTAATACAGGAATGAAATGGAGTTTTGTACCCATGGACAATGCCCCGCGTCCAAAGTATATAATTGCAAATGCCGATGAAATGGAGCCGGGCACATTTAAGGACCGGTTATTACTCGAAGGAAGTCCCCACCAACTTATTGAAGGAATGATCATCGCAGGTTATGCGATTCAGGCTGATATTTCTTATATCTTTTTAAGATTCGCATACAAAGACGCAGCAAAAATTTTAAGAAAGAGTATCCAGGAAGCATATGACGCAGGTTACCTGGGGAAAAATATTCAGGGCTCAGGATATAGTCTCGAAATGTATCTGCATACGGGTGTTGGAAGGTATATGTGTGGCGAAGAAACTGCATTACTTAACGCCCTCGAAGGAAAACGCGCGACACCTCGTGCGAAGCCACCATTTCCACAGGTGAGCGGATTATTTGGAAAACCAACTATTGTAAATAATGTAGAAACCTTTTGTTGTGTTCCTCATATTATCGCTAAGGGTGCAGAATGGTTTAAAAGTATCAGTAAAAGTGAAGATGGAGGAACCAAGTTGTATGGCGTAAGTGGTAAAGTGAATAAACCTGGTTTGTGGGAATTGCCGATGGGAGTTACAATTAGGGAATTGATTGAAGAACATGCAGGCGGAATGAAAAACGGACTCAAATTTAAAGGCGCATTACCGGGTGGAGCTTCAACTGATTTTTTAACAGAACAACACCTCGATGTAAAAATGGATTTCAAATCCGTAGCTGCAGCAGGAAGTCGTTTAGGAACGGGAACTATGATTGTCCTGGATGATGCAACATGCCCGGTTGGTTTCGTTCACAACCTCCAGCATTTTTTTGCGCAGGAAAGTTGCGGCTGGTGTACTCCATGCAGAGAAGGATTACCATGGGTTGAGAAAGTATTGCTTAGTCTTGAAAATGGAGAAGGCAAAAAAGAAGATTTGGATATACTTCATATGCATACAAAATTCCTTGGGCCCGGAAACACATTTTGTGCTTTAGCACCAGGAGCTATGGAACCACTCGAAAGTGCATTGAAATATTTCGCAGATGATTTTGAAAAACATATCAGAGATAAAAAATGTCCTTATCACAACTAAATTTTAAAGGCATCTCATTATGCCCACGATATTCATAGATAACAAACCATTTGAAGTTAAAGCCGGCAAGAATTTATTGGAGGCCTGCCTCTCCCTGGGTCTTGACCTTCCGTATTTCTGCTGGCATCCTGCCCTGGGTAGTGTGGGAGCCTGTCGTCAATGTGCCATTTCGATGTTTAAAGATGAAAATGATCAAAAAGGCAAACTTACTATGGCATGTATGGAAGGTGTAAAGGACGGACTTCGTATATCCCTCACCGATACAACTTCCAAAGCTTTTCGTGAACAGGTTGTGGAATGGCTAATGACAAATCATCCGCATGACTGTCCGGTTTGCGATGAAGGTGGCAGTTGCCATTTACAGGATATGACCGTAATGACGGGCCACGATTACAGAAGATTTTCTTACAAAAAAAGAACATACAAAAATCAATACCTCGGTCCCTTTATCCATCATGAAATGAACCGCTGCATCCAGTGTTACCGATGCGTAAGGTTTTATAAAGATTACGCAGGGGGGAAAGACCTTGATGTATTTGCGGCACATAACCACGTTTATTTTGGAAGAGAAAAAGATGGCGTTTTAGAGAGCCCCTTTAGTGGAAACCTCGCGGAAGTTTGTCCAACAGGCGTATTCACCGATGAAACCCTTCGGCAACATTATACCCGCAAGTGGGATCTCACAATGGCGCCGAGTGTTTGCACACATTGCAGCCTGGGTTGCAATATCACTGCCGGAGAAAGGTATGGTGAACTAAGGTCAATCACCAACCGATATAATGGAGATGTTAATGGATATTTCCTATGTGATCGCGGAAGATTTGGCTACGAATTTGTAAACAGCGAAAACCGAATCGCAAAGCCAATCATACGGAACAGGGTAGGCGAAGCTGTTGATGAAGATACCCTGATGACGCATTTGAAAACCATTTTTAAACACGGAAATAAATTCATTGGTATAGGCTCACCACGTGCATCGGTAGAAAGCAATTATGCTTTAATGGATTTAGTGGGGAAAGATAATTATTACAATGGCCTCAGCGAATTTGAAAATCTATTGGCCAAACTTGTTGCGAAGACTTTGCAATCTGGCACCGTACGTTCAGCTTCCCTAAAAGACGTGGAAAAAGCAGATGCAGTTCTCATATTAGGTGAAGACGTCTGGAATACCGCTCCAATGCTTGCCCTTTCTGTAAGGCAGGCTGTTCTTAAATCAGCAGCAGCAGAAGCATTACAGCAAACACCACTTCCTCAGTGGCACGATGCTGCCATTCGGGAACTTGTTCAGGAGGAGAGAGGATATTTCGCCAACATTACATTAGCGGGTTCTGCACTGGATGAAATCGCCAACTACAAATTACATTCTTCTCCTGACGATATAGCCAGACTGGGATATGCGATTGCACATATCATTGATCCTGGTTCGCCGGCAGTAAAAAATGCAAGTGACGAATTGCTCACAAAAGCAAAAGAAATTGCTGATGCGTTACTTAAAGCAAAGAATCCTGTCATCATTAGTGGAACCGGTTGTCTCAATGAGCCATTGATTAAGGCTGCGCATAACATCGCACTTGCTTTAAACAGTGGCGAAAGAAAAGCTGAAATCTGTTATGTAATGCACGAAAGCAATACAATGGGTTTAGCGCTTACCCAGGCTTTTGGCTTAGATAAAGCCATTGAAAGAACAGAAAGAGAAGAAGGTCTTTCGGTTGTGATTCTCGAAAATGATTTGTATCGCTCCCTTCCGGGAAATGTGGTAGACAGATTTTTGAGCCGCTGCAAAAATGTAGTCGTACTCGATCAATTGAATAATGCAACTACGGTTAAGGCTCACGTACTAATTCCTTCTGCAACATTTGCTGAAGCCGATGGTACGATGGTTAACAATGAAGGAAGGGCACAAAGTTTCTTCCAGGTATTTAATCCCGCAAGCAATTATGTGAGAGAAGCCTGGAGATGGTTATATGCGATCAAAGATCTTAACGCAGCGCCAGGCAATGAAACATTCCCGCATCCGGATGAAATTCTTTCCAGAGTTGAAAAGGATTATCCGATGTTCAGCGGAATATCAAAAGTGAGCCCCGCACATGATTTCAGGGTAAACGGACAAAGAATTCCAAGAGAGCCACGTCGCTATAGTGGAAGAACAGCGATACGCGCAAATATCAGTGTGAGTGAACCGAGACCTTTCCAGGATGACGATTCTCCTCTTTCATATACAATGGAAGGTTATGATGGCATTCCTCCATCATCTTTGATTCCCTTCTTCTGGTCACCAGGGTGGAACTCTATTCAAAGCGTAAATAAATACCAGGATGAAGTTGGTGGTGCACTCAAAGGTGGAGATCCTGGCGTGAGATTATTCGAAGTAGATAAATCAAAACCCAAAACCTATTTCGAACATATTCCATATCCATTTACAGCAAAACCAGACCACCTTTTATTGCTTCCTCAATTTCATGTTTTTGGATCTGGAGAATTGAGCATTTACACAAAAGCTATTGAAGACTTCGCTCCCGAACCTTATGCGGCATTATCTGAACCTGATGCCGAGAAAATGGGGCTGAGCGATGGGAGCATTTTAAATGTAAAAATCGGCGAAAAGAAAATAGCATTTCCTGTATGCGTCCACAAAGCAATTTCAAATGGAATTGTTTTGTTGCCGGCAGGACTTACAGAAACAGCTGGAGCAATTTGGGGTGCATGGATCAATTTTAGTGCAAACGGTCATTCTTAAAATAAGATTTTATGACAGTCATGCAACATGTGTGGATCGTTTTAGGAGTTCTCTTTGTTCTTTTGAACATAGCAGCCGGACTCATTTGGCTTGAAAGAAGAATGCTGGCCCTATGGCAGGACAGACTTGGTCCCAATCGTGCCGGTCCCTTTGGATTATTCATTGTGCTTGCAGATACGCTGAAATTATTTTTTAAGGAAGACTGGATTCCTCCGTTCGCAGATAAAAAAATATTCGTTATAGCTCCAGCTATTGTGGTAGCGAGTGTTTTGATGACTTTCGTTATTATTCCATTTGCACCACATATTGTTGTTGCGGATTTGAATGTGGGAATTTTGTTTTTCCTGGCCATGTCTTCCCTTGGGGTTTACAGCATTGTTTTGGGCGGATGGGCATCCAACAATAAATATTCATTACTGGGTGCACTCCGGGGAGCCTCTCAAATGATTTCTTACGAAGTGTTCATGGGACTTTCATTGATGGGAGTCGTGATGCTTACCGGCTCTTTCAACCTGGGTGATATTGTTGCAGCCCAGCATAAAGTGTGGTATGTATTTACTCAACCATTAGGGTTCGTAATTTTCTTAATTGCCGGCATAGCAGAAACGCACCGTTTGCCATTTGATATTCCCGAAGCAGAAAGCGAACTGGTAGCGGGATTTCACGCTGAATATTCGGGCATGAAATTCGGAATGTTTTTCATCGGTGAATATTTGGGTGTCACAATGATTTCCGCAATGACCGTGGTATTGTTTTTTGGAGGGTGGTCGGGTCCGTTTCTTCCACCATTACTTTGGTTTACTATCAAAACTTTTGCTTTCATCATGCTTTTCATTTTGCTAAGGGCTTCGTTGCCGCGTCCCCGCTATGATCAACTGATGGAATATGGTTGGAAAGTATTGTTGCCTTTAGTGCTGATTAATCTAATGGCCACTGGTGCTATTGCACTTTGGCTCAGAGGCAGTCATTGAAATTATTAATAAGGAGTTTAAAACTTAAAATATGTTTAGTCATTTCCGGACCATTTGGTTGACATTCCTGCACATGTTTCGCAAGAGAGCAACCATTGAATACCCCGAAGAAAAAGTGCCACTTCATCCAAGATGGAGAGGAAGAATAGTACTCACCCAGGATCCAGATGGCGGTGAGAGATGCGTTGCGTGTTATCTCTGTGCTGCTGCCTGTCCGGTAGACTGTATTGCATTGCAGGCTACAGAGGATGAAAATGGAAGAAGATATCCCGATTTTTTCAGAATTAATTTCTCCAGGTGCATATACTGTGGATTTTGTGAAGAGGCTTGTCCAACTTATGCCATTCAACTCATACCGGATTTTGAAATGGCGGAATACAACAGGCAAAACCTGGTTTTTGAAAAAGAAGATTTGTCTATTAAGAGTCAGGGTAAATACCCAGGATATAATTTTTATAAGGTTGCAGGAATGGATGCGGGAGTGAAACAAAAAGGACATGGCGAGAATGAAGAAGCACCAGTTGATATTCATAGTCTTCTTCCTTAATAATTGGTCGAAGCAATAAAAAATAACGAATGAACTTGCTTTTTTATATATCATCAGCCATTGCAATTATCGCCACATTCATGGTGATTACGAGATATCATCCTATTCACGCTTTGTTATATCTCGTAGCATCATTTCTTTCGGTAGCAATGATTTTTTTGAGCCTGGGTGCGCCTTTCATCGCCGCACTCGAAGTGATTATTTATGCCGGGGCCATAATGGTATTATTCATTTTCGTGGTAATGATGTTGAACCTGGGTGATGATACCGCGAAGCAGGAGAAACAATGGCTTACTGCAAAAGTGTGGCTGGGTCCATCAGTATTAGTGGTTATTCTCCTCGGGGAGCTGATATGGCTGATTTTAAAAGGAAATCCCTCGAGTGTGGAGATTTCGGTTGTGGATGCCCGTAAGGTATCAGCGGCGCTATATGGAAAATATGTGGTGGCTGTTGAAATGATTGGTTTTTTGCTGATGGCGGGAATCGTAGGCGCCGCACATATTGGTAAACACCACAGGAAACTTACGCACAGATTTTTGGCAGAACCTCAAAATGGTAATGGAGCCGATGCAATACAAGAAATTCAGAAGGAACCTTTGGAAACTGTGAATTAGGATAGTGAGTATCTAAGACAATATCTAACAAAAAATTTTTAGCATGACAGCGATGAATGCCCAATTGGTTTTGATTGTCGCGGCAATTCTTTTCATCCTGGGTTTGTTCGGCGTTTTAACCAGGAAGAATGTAATCTTCATGTTACTCTCCATCGAGATTATGCTCAATGCGGCCGGACTTGCATTCATTGCAGCAGGAGCAAGATGGGGCCAGCCAGATGGTCAAATCATGTTTCTTTTTATTCTCGCAATGACGGCTTCTGAAGTATCTGTTGGCCTGGCACTCGTTTTACAAATTCAGCATCAGCATAAAACATTGGATGTAGGTAAGCTCACACAATTACGCGATGAGGCCGTAGCCGATTAGAACAATTGAATGGCATTAATTGAAGGAATAATTCTCAGAAAACTTTAATTATACTAGTTCCATGAGCCAGTTATTATTCTTAATTCCTGCGTTTCCGCTTCTGGGGTTTTTGATATTGTCTCTCGGTGGCAAAAGGCTATCGAAAACAATAATTGCCCTAACCGGGGCAGGCGTAATTTGTATATCAGCAATAATAACAATCATACTGGCCCTGGGTTTCATCCAATCACCCCCTGCCAATGGTGCTCTCGAACAAAATCTCTGGCAATGGATGAGCGTCGCAAACTTTTCGGCATCATTCAGCCTGAAAGTTGATGCCTTATCAATGGTTTTTTTATTCATCATCACTTTCGTTGGTGCCCTGATTCATATTTATTCCACGGCATTCATGAAACATGATCGTGATTATGCCAGGTTTTTCGCATCAATGAATTTGTTCGTTTGTGCCATGCTGTTATTAGTTATGGCCGACAATTTAGTGCTGCTCTATCTTGGCTGGGAAGGAGTGGGATTATGCAGCTATTTGCTTATTGGATTCTGGTACGAAAATCCGGCAAACTGCAATGCAGCCAAAAAAGCGTTTATAGTTACCAGGGTTGGTGATACAGCGATGGCAGTAGGTTTATTTCTTTTATTTAGGGAGTTAGGCACATTGAATATTCGTGAAATCTTAACCAGGGCACCAGAATTTTTTGAAAAGGGAAGTGCACCTGTAAACTGGATCGCACTGCTATTGCTTGCCGGAGGAATGGGTAAATCAGCTCAGCTTCCCTTACAAACCTGGTTACCCGATGCTATGGCAGGGCCTTCACCAGTTAGTGCGTTGATCCATGCAGCCACAATGGTAACTGCAGGTGTTTACCTGGTAGCACGAATGCACGTAGTTTTCCAACTTTCTCCTATCGCAATGGATGTAACTGCAATTGTTGGAGCAGTTACTTTATTCGTAGCAGGATGCAGTGCTATGGTGCAGACTGACATAAAAAGAGTTCTGGCTTATTCAACGATCAGTCAGATTGGCTATATGTTTTTAGCTCTCGGAGTGGGTGCGTGGGGAGCTGCAATATTTCATTTTTTTACACATGCATTTTTTAAAGCTCTTTTATTCCTTGCTGCTGGTGCAGTTATAGAATCACTGCATCACGAACATAATATGTTTAAAATGGGAGGGTTGAGAAATAAAATGCCTGTTGTTTTTTGGACCTTCCTCATTGGTGCTTCTGCTTTGGCGGCGCTTCCATTGATAAGTGCAGGATTTTACAGCAAGGATCAAATTCTTTGGTTTGCATGGAGCGCAGAGAACGGAAACCAGGCACTATGGGCAGCAGGATTAGTTGGGGCATTCATTACTGCATTCTACACCACCAGATTAATGCTCGTTACTTTTTGGGGAGATATGAAAACGCATATTAGCGCACAACCTCCCAAACTCATGACCATACCCCTGGTAGTTCTTGCGTTT
>PSRI01000177.1 GCA_003175935.1 Bacteroidota bacterium | reverse complement strand
TTACGAGTGATACTGCTAAAGTAACTGTGACCAACCCGAATCCCAATGTAATGCCGATTGCCAGAGCAGGAAATGATATAAGTATTACACTACCTGCCAATAGTACAGGATTAAACGGCTCAACTTCCAGTGATGCTGATGGTTCCGTGATTGCGTACATGTGGAGGAAAATTTCAGGGCCACTTACATATACATTTAATGATTCAACTCTGGCTAATCCGACAGTGTCTAATCTTAAAACCGGAATATATCAGTTCGAACTAACTGTTACAGATAACCAGGGTGGCATCGGTAAAGACACTGTTAAGGTAACGGTGATTAATCCGTTCCCAAATAAATTGCCAGTAGCCAGGGCGGGAGGAGATGAACAATTGATTCTTCCAACCAGCAGTGCGATCCTGGATGGTAGTGCCTCAACAGATTCTGATGGTATCATTGTAAGCTATCTGTGGACCAAGATTGCAGGGCCTGCCAGTTTCAATATTGCCAGTCCAACTTCTGCAACTACAACAATAACCGGGCTCACTCAGGGCGTTTATCTATTTGAGCTGAAAGTTACGGATGATAGTTCTGGTGTTGGAAGAGATACGGTAAAGGTTACTCTAAGTTCAACCTTACGCGTTTTAATCGATTTTGGAATCTCTACGCTTACCACTGCGTCGCCTGATGTGAATGGAAATTATTGGAACAACGTTACTGACACAAGACCGGGTAATCAATTGGTGAATGCAATCAGCACTGTAAATACTGCCACCACTATCAGTTTGCAGGTAATAAATCGAATTGATGGAACTTTTGCGCCAAGTGGCACCGGTACTAATGGAACAAATTCAACGGGCGTTGTAAATGACTATCCTGCAAATGCTACGAATGATTTTGCTTTTGCGAATTCGAGTACTACTACAGGAAAGTGGAGAATCTATGGATTGGATTCCACAAAATCTTATAATATAAAATTCTGGGGAAGCAAATCGGCGGTAACTGGCAGAATTATTCAAATTAAGCGTTCGGATCAAACAACCTGGCAATCATACGATGCAGGTAATAATACAGATTACAACCGTGCTGCTGTTTTTACTGTTAGCGGACTTCCTGAAGTTTCATTTGATATTCAGGTTCAGGCCGGAACCTTTGGATATATCAGCGTGATGGATATTACTTCCACAAATTCCGGAAATCAAAATCCTGTTGCAAAGGCAGGGAATGATATTACAGTCACTTTGCCCCAGGATACAGTACTGTTGAATGGTTCTGCTTCGGTTGATCCAGATGGAACGATAACAAAATATAAATGGAGAAAAATTGCCGGTCCCGCTGCAGGAGGAATTACGGGCAATGATTCAATACCCAATCCCGTAGTTAGAAATCTTGTTGCAGGTGGAGCAGGTATATACAGTTTTGAATTGAAGGTTACAGATAATGGCGGCTTAACAGGTTTGGACACAGTTAATGTGAATGTTCAAAATTCCGGTGCGAATCTGCCGCCTGTTGCAAAAGCAGGATCTGATAGAACAATTGTGCAGCCGGCTGATTCAGTAAATCTCAGTGGAGCTGGTTCATTTGATACTGATGGTACCATTAGCACATGGCAATGGGCACAAATATCTGGTCCGGGTGCTTCAACAATCACGGGCGGAAACACGGCGACTCCAAATGTAAAAGGACTTTCATCAAATGCGGGCACTTATGCATTTCAACTAACGGTAACAGATAACCAGGGTGCTACAGGATTGGATACTGTGCAGGTAATAGTAAGTCCATTCCCATTCACTCCACCACAGGTAACTGATCAAAGTAATTGTGGAAAATCTTTCAGGATTGTGGTGTTAGGATCCTCAACTGCGGTGGGAACTGGTGCAAATCCCATAGACAGTTCATGGGTAAGAAAATTCACAGCTTATGTGAAATCGAAAAATTCGCAGAACAGTGTGATCAATATTGCTCTGGGTGGTGCTACCACATATGAGGTTCTCAATCCAACCGGATTCACGCCACCTACAGGCAGACCAGCACCGGATACGGCGCATAATATTACTAAGGCTTTATCATTGAATCCGGATGCAATTATAATTAACCTGCCGTCCAATGATGTGGCGGCCGGATATTCGGTTACCGAACAGAAAGCGAATTACGAAAGAACAATGGCTTTGGCCGATGCAAGCGGAATTCCTGTATGGGTTGCATCAGCACAACCAAGGAATTTAACTACTCAGGCTGCGCGTGATAGCTTGAAAGCTTTGCGTGACTGGATCTTTACAAGATTTGGTGGGAAGTCAGTTGATTTCTGGACTACAATTGCGAATGCCGACGGTACAATCAATCCATTCTTTGATTCTGGTGACGGTACTCACGTAAATAATTTTGGTCATCATATTTTCTATGTGAGAATGGTTGGCGAAACTATTTTGGATTCGCTTTGCGTTATCACTAATAAAGCTCCGCTTGCAAAAGCTGGAAATGATACTACAATAACTCTACCTGCAAATATTGCTAACCTGGATGGAAGTACATCGAATGATCCCGATGGTAGTATTGCACTATATAGATGGAGAAAAGTCGCAGGCCCTGCGCAAGGTACAATTGCAGACACGACTGCAATGAGTACAACAGTATCCGGATTAGTACAGGGTCAATATCAATTTGAATTGAGAGTAGTAGATAACCAGGGAAAAATCGGAAGAGATACAGTGCAAATAACAGTGAACCCCGCAAATATTCCACCAGTAGCAAGAGCAGGAAAGGATACGTTGATAGTATCACCGGCAAATTCTGTTATGCTGGATGGAAGTGGATCATCAGATGCAGATGGAACCATTACAAATTATGTATGGAGAGAATTGAGCGGGCCAACTACATATACAATTGATGATTCTTTAATAGCAACTCCAACCATTTCGAGCCTGGTTATTGGAACATATCAATTGGAATTAAGTGTGAAGGATAATAAGGGTGCCATCGGAAAAGATACCGTGAATGTATTTGTAAATCCTGTTGCGAATATACTGCCTGTAGCAAGAGCAGGAAATGATACTACCATTGTACTGCCTCCGGGTACGGTGAATTTAGATGGTAGCAATTCATCAGATGCTGATGGAACAATTGCATCTTACCGTTGGAGAAAAGTTTCAGGAACTGGTGGAACAATTGCAGACACAACAGCTGCACAAACTTCAGTGACTGGATTGACCGCGGGAACTTATCAGTTCGCATTGATCGTAACGGATAATGTTGGAGGTATAGGAAGAGACACAATGATGGTTACCGTAAATAATCCTCCAAATATTCCGCCGGTAGCTGTTGCAGGAAATGATACACTTATTACGTTGCCTGCAAATGTGATATCGTTAAAAGGAAGTCAATCTTCAGATCCGGATGGAACCATTTCAACATATCGGTGGAAGAAAATTTCTGGTCCAGCCACCGGAACAATCACTGATACTACTGCGGCACAAACAACTGCCACGGGATTAGTTGCAGGCACTTATCAGTTCGAACTAACGGTTACGGATAATGTAGGCGCGAAGTCGAAGGATACTATGGCTGCGATTATAAACCAGCCACCAGTTGCAAATGCAGGTACCAATGCCACGATAACTTTGCCGATAAATTCTGTTCAATTGGATGGCAGCGCATCTTCAGATCCTGATGGATCGATTACCGGTTATTTGTGGGCATATGTAAGCGGTCCCGCAACATATACTTTAAATAGTAACGTACTGGCTTCACCAATGCTCAGCAACCTTGTTCAGGGAACATATATTTTCAGTCTAACGGTTACCGATAACCGAGGAGCTACTGCGAGCGCACAGGTTACTATAACTGTGAATGCGCAGGTTATTGCAGGTGCACGGACACGTGTACTGATCGATGCCGGCCCGAGCACATCTACCACTCCATCTCCTGATACCTGGGGCAAATACTGGAACAACATGACAGACGGCAGGGCTGGGGTTAGAGTGAGCAATGCTGTGGATACTGCGAACAGGCCAACAACTGTTAGTATAGAGGTGATCAACCGGATTGATGGAACTTATGCCACTTCCTATCCCGGGACTAATGGAGGTAACACAACTGGTATTGTAGGCGACTATCCTGCAAGTGCAACTAATGATTTCATATTTGCGCATGAGAGTACCACAACAGGTAAATGGAGATTATTTGGCCTGGATCCCAATTCCACATATTCAGTAAAATTCTGGGGAGCCAAATCATATCCCTCAGCCAGGATTATAAGGATTAAAAGATCTGATCAATCAACGTGGCAATCCTATGATGGACAAAATAATACAGACTATAATCGGGCAGCTGTATTTAGTGTAACCGGGCTAACCGAAGTTTCATTTGATATACAGGTTCAGAGTGGAACGTTTGGATACATTAACGTAATTGATATTGTAGGAGTAGCAAACTCCGGAGGAGCCGGCGCGAGAACATCATATGTAACAACTTCTACAATGATGGCTCAACCTGACCAGATTGCTCCTACCAATGTTGATAAAGTGGACGTATATCCGAATCCGGTTATATCTGATGCCCAATTGATGATTCAAAATAATTATCGTGGGCCCGTTCGCGTGACCATTAGAAATCAATATGGAAGAGCGCTCAGACAAATTTCTGTTGAAAAAATCGGAACTGATGTTATACAAAATATTACTATGAACGATTTGCCAAAAGGAGTCTATTTTATTCAGTTGAACTATGGACAAAAATCTAAGACAGTGAAGTTTGTAAAATATTAATATCTCTTAAGAATTTCATGAAGCCTCTCCGAAAGAGAGGCTTTTTTTTTCAACTAATTTTAATTTCATTTTTTTTATCATTTAAATTTTTTTCATTAATGATATTAGAAATATTCTTCAGGGAAAAATTATGAAAGTTTTTTTTTCATTTTTATGATTCGATTGGCATAATTTTGGCGCAAATTTTCTGCTTGCTGTTCTAACATAGATCCCCACTTAACTGACCCCCTAATCTCGCAGAGAGAATTTTTGATGTATTATTTTTTGTTAACGCTTAGCGGGCGAATGTGATTTTTTTGCGTTCGCGGAAACAATATCTCTATGAAAAAATCTAAAGGGCACTGCTTAGTGAGCATTTTGTTATTTGTTCTTTTCTTAATGCCAACATTTTATGCTGGCGCGCAAACTAATTGTGGTTGCGATATTACTCTCACTCCAGAAATTCCCGGGTCCAATTATTTGTATCTAGATGGAACCAAATTGGGAATTAAACCGGGCTACAAAATTTGTATCAAGGCCGGAAATTACGATCACATTACTCTTTTCAATTTTCAGGGAACTGCTACCCAGCCACTTACGTTTATTAATTGTGGTGGCAAAGTAATTTGTGGCGGTACTGCAGGTGGAGGTGGTATTACACTAAAAAACTGCAGATACTTCAAATGGACTGGTACAGGAGATCCTGCAAATAAATACGGATTCAACGTTGGTGCTGGTAGTCCGATTTTATCAACCGGAGTTTCGATGTCACAGTTGAGTTCAGATTTTGAAATGGATCACATTGAAGTTACCAATACTCA